>NZ_DATBMI010000163.1:0-8281 GCF_036554925.1 Pedococcus sp. | reverse complement strand
CGTCGGTGGTGCTGGCCGTCGGGGGCCTGGTCGTTCTGGCGGCCGCCTGGTGGATCGCCCTGCGGGGGCTGCGCCCCCGGCTGCGCCATCCGCCCACGCCGGCCACGGTCGGCTCGCCCTAGGACTTGCGACGCAGCACCGACCTCAGCACGAGGGCGACCACGATGGCGATGATCTGACCGCCGACGACGATCTTGTTGACGTCGACGGCGGGCCGCCACAGGGCGTCGCCGCCGCGGACGACGTAGACGCCCGCGGGGGTGGCCTCGAACCCCCCGCCCCCGCCACTGCCCGACCCCTCGTCGCCGGGGCCGGTGCCGCTCCCGCCGCCCGCGCCACCGCGGACGCGGGCAACGGGGATGACGAGCGCTCCGTCACGCTCGATCGGCTCGCCGAAGACGCGCGAGACCGTGACCTTGTCGGTGACCTGGGACAACAGCTCCTGAACATCCATCTCGCCACCGTAGGCCGCTGCGGCACCCGCCCTGCAGGGCCGAATGTCCTAGGGCGAGGGAACCGGCGTGCTGACGTGGATGTCCATCACGTCGTGCAGCAGCGTGACGGCCTCGGCGTGCGGGCGCTGGAACGAGTTGCGCCCCATGATCGTCCCGAAGCCACCACCGAGCGCGGTCTGCCGGTTCTCCTCGAGGACGGCCGAGGTCTCCTTGGCCGCGCCCCCGGAGAAGATCACGATGCGACGGCCGGCGAAGGCGGACTGCACGACGTGGCGGACCCGGTCGGCGAGGGTGCCGAGCGGGACCCCGGCCTTCTCCAGGGCGGCCCTGGCGGCGTCGCTCTCCACCACCTCGGTCGGGGGCTTGACCTTGACGATGTGGGCGCCGAGCTGGCAGGCGAGGTGCGCGGCATACGCCACCACGTCGACGGCGGTGCGCCCCTCGGTCGAGACCCCCGAGCCGCGGGGGTAGGACCACACCACGAGCGGGAGCCCCGCGTCCGAGGCGTCGACCGCCAACCGCCGCAGGTTCTCGTACATGTGGTTGCGCGCCGCGGACCCCGGGTAGACCGTGAACCCCACCGCGACGCAGCCCAGCCGTACCGCGTCGTCGACGCTGGCCGTGACCGCCGGCTCGGGGTCCGGTCCGGTGTAGAGCGAGTCGGAGCTGTTGCACTTGAGGATCAGCGGGAGGTCGTCGGCGAACTCCGGGGCGACGACCTGGCACGCACCCAGGGGAAGCGCGTGCGCGCTGCAGCCCGCGTCGACCGCGAGCTGGGCGTGGTAGCGCGGGTCGTAGCCGGCAGGGTTCGCGGCGAAGCTGCGGGTGGGGCCGTGCTCGAAGCCCTGGTCGACCGGCAGCACGACCAGCTTGCCCGTGCCCCCGGTGCGGCCGTGCTCGAGGATGCGACGCAGGTTCGACAGCGTCTGGGCATCGTCGCTCTCGTACCACGAGAGGATCTCGTCGACTCGGCTGGTCATGGGGCTCTCCTTGGGGGCGGTGGACGGGTCAGCCCGGGTGACGGCCTCAGCGGCGCGGCCGGGACGAGGGGGAGGCCAGGGCCACGATCTTCGTGACGATCGCGATGGCGCTGCCGACGATCCCGATCGCGAGCAGCACGCGGACGACGGCCTCCCAGGGGAAGCCGGGCTCCTCGAACTGGAGCGGGAAGACCTGCCAGACCCGGACGGTCGCGGCGAGGCCGAAGGCGGTGGTGACGAGGTCGCCCAGGGCCCGCAGCCGCGGCGGGTCCCGCACCAGGTAGACGAGGTTGGCCGCGACACCGGCGAGCAGCGAAGCGTTGACGACCCCGAGCACCTGCGGCGTGTCGTCGGTGAGGAACGGCACGGCCTCCCAGCCCGGCGAGACGTTGAGGAGGTAGACCAGCAGCCCGTTGACGGCCGCCGCCATGAGGTAGCCGAGACGCCGGCCGGCGGCCGGTGCCCGGGTCCGTGGCGCGGTCGCGGTCACTCCCGCCCCCGTCAGCCGACCTGCTGGAGCCCCAGCAGGCGCACCCGGGCGGCCTCGTTGACGAGGAAGGGGATCGCCTCGTCGAGGGTCACCAGGCAGTCGGCGTCGGCGTCGTCGTGGCGCAGCGGGAGCCGGGCTCGCCGGCCCACCTCGTCGACGAAGCTGCGGTACCTGCCATGGTCCAGGCGGCAGGCGCGGCGCACGTCCGCGCCCGCGACCACCGGGACGAGGTCGGCCTCCGGGGCAACGGCCAGGAGCGCGCCAAGGTAGAGACGGCGGGCCTCGTCGGGGGTCATCAGGCACCTCATCTGTTCGTGCGGCCGGTGTCGGCGACCGCCGCCGTTCCCTGCCCGTGACGAGCATGCGCAGGCCGTTCTCGCCGCAGACAGGGTCCAAGGTCCCTCGACGACCGTCGCCGGCGGTGCCCCCGAGGGTGCCGGGCACACGTCGGGCACATCGGGACGGACCGGGCAGCCGGGGCCAGGTCAGTTCGGCATCGTCCAGGAGGCCCCGGGGTGCAGGACGACCGGCGTGCACTTCGGCGCGTGCCGGCGGGCGTCGCGCGCGAACGCGAACCCGGGGCGGTCCATCCAGCCGCGCGGCAGGTGCTTCCCCGCCGGCACGTGCAGCGTCCCCCAGTGCACAGGCACGGCATACCTCGCGCCCACGATCGCGCACGCCCGCGCTGCGTCCAGGTGGTCCATGTGGCCCCCGGACAGGCGCGGCGCCCAGCCCGACACGGGCACCACCGCGAGGTCGATCGGCCCGCCGGCCATCTCGGCCAGGTCCTCCATGGCGGGATGGAGCTCAGTGTCGCCGGCCACCCACACCGTCGCCGATCCGGAGCGGACGAGGTGCCCGTGGGCGTCGTTGGGCCGGTGTGGCATGGGCCGGTGGGCGTGGACGGCCGGGACGAGGCGCGTGCGCACACGACCCCCGTCACCGACGGCCAGCCACTGCCCATCCGCCAGGCCTGCTCCGTCGTGGATTCCCTTGCCCGAGAGCCACTTTGCGCTCGCGGGCGCCGTGACGACCGGTATGCCGGGCAGTCGCCGCAGGGAGGCGAGGTGGGCGTGGTCATGGTGCAGGTGGGAGAGCAGCACGGCGTCGGCGCCGTGCCAGGCGTCACGCTCGGGCGCGTCCCCGCGCCGGCGCAGGATGCCGGCGTGGCGGGCCAGCAGGGGGTCGGAGACGAGGCGCACGCCGTCGAGGTCGAGCACGACGGTCGAGTGGCCCAGCCACGTCACCGTCAGGCCCATGGCGCAGCCCCAGCGCCCTCGGCGGGCGGGTCGTCCGGGGCGAGCCCGGCAGGAGAGTGGGGCACCTGCACATTCTGCGGCCGGTGGTCGTGGTTGTGCGAGGCGTGGGTGGCCCGGCACTCCGGTCGGTCGACCACCCGCGAGCCGGGGCCAGCCCGGGGGAACCCGTCGCCGCGGGCCGCGCGCGCCGGCGGCAGGGGCGACGGACTGGTCACACCGGGCGCGGCGACGTCCCGCGACTGAGCAGGCCGACGATGGCGTCGATGGTGCGCAGGTCGTCGTCCTCCTCGATCCGCAGCCCGGAGCCCTTGCTCAGCCGCTCGACGAGCTCGACGAAGTCGAGGGAGTCGAGCTCGAAGGCCTCGCGCAGGTCGGTGTCGCCGGGCAGGCCGCCGAGGTCGGCGTCGGGCACGACCCCGCGCAGCGCGCTCTCGAGCAGGTCCCTGGCCTCGTGGGGTGTCATAGCTCCTCCGGTCTCTGCAGCAGTCGGTCGAGGTGCTTGAGGAACCGCGCGCCGATCGCGCCGTCGGTCGCGCGGTGGTCGCCGGCGAGCGTGGCGGTCACGAGGGGGCGGACGCCGAGCAGGCCGCCGACGGCCCACGGGCGCTCCGACACGGCCCCGAAACCGACCAGCGCGACCTGCGGCGGGTAGATGACGCCGTGGACGCTCTCGACCCCCTGGTCGCCCAGGTTCGACACCGTGAGGCTCGGGGGCGCGAGGTCGGAGCCCCGCAGCCGGCCCGCCCTGGCACGGCTGGTCAGCTCGCGCATCGAGGCCATCATCTGGCCCACGGTCAGGGTGTCGGCGGCGTGGACCACGGGGACGAGCAGCCCACCGCGGCGCAGCGACAGGATGAGCCCGAGGTCGACGGAGTCCGCCGGGCGGAAGCAGCCGTCGAGCCAGTGGCCGTTGAGCTCGGGGACGGCACGGGCGGCCCGCGCGGTGGCGAGCAGCATCAGGGCCGAGGGCACCAGCCGCTCCTCGACGGGCAGCTCGCGGTTGCGGGCGTGCACCCACTCCTGGCAGGCGTGCAGGTCGATCGTGGCGGTCAGGTGGTAGTGCGGGATCTCCCTGTTGGAGGTGGTCATGAGGGCCGCGATGCTCTGGCGCATCGACTCGGCGCCGGCCCGTCGGGGCGGGACCGTCGTGGCCCGTCGGGGCGGGACCGCCGTGGCCCGCCGCACGTCCGCCGCGCGCACCGCCCCTCCCGCACCCGTGCCCCGGATGCCGGTGAGGTCGGTCCCGGCCTCTCGCGCCAGCCGGCGCGCGTAGGGCGAGACCCGCTGTCGCGCAGGCTGTTTCGGCGTGGGGACGGCTGCCGGACCGGACGCAGCCGCCGTCGGCGCGGCAGCCGTCACCTCGGGTGCTCCCGCCGTCTCGGCCTCCCGGGCCGCCGTGCGCTCGCTGGCCGCGCGCTCGAGGTCCGCCCGGGTCAGTGCCCCGTGACGGCCGGTCCCGGTGACCGTCGCGAGGTCGATGCCGAGGACCTGCGCGCGGTGGCGCAGGACCGGGGAGACCGGCGGGCCGGCGGGCCCCGTGCGCGCGACCGGCGCGGCGGGCGCGGCGGGCGCGGCGGGCGCGGTCGCCCCGGCGGCGACCGGCGCCGTCGGGCCGGCCTCGCGGCGGCCGTTGAGCCGGGCGAGCACCCCGCCGACCGGGATGACGTCGCCCTCGTGGGCGACGAGCTCCTCGACCGTGCCGTCCTCGAAGCACTCGACCTCCACCGCGGACTTCGGCGTCTCGACGACGGCGATGATGTCGCCGCGGTGCACCTGGTCGCCGGGGTGGACGAGCCACTCGAGGAAGATCCCCTCCTCCATGTCGGCGCCCAGGGAGGGCATCCGGAACTCACCCATCGCCGCGGACCGCCCTGCGCGCGGCGTCGGCGATGCCCTCGGGCTGGGGGAGGGCGGCCTGCTCCAGGTGGGCCGCGTAGGGGAGGGGAACCTCCTCGGCGCAGACCCGCTCGACCGGGGCGTCGAGCTCGTAGAACGACCGCTCCACGAGCCGCGCGGCGACCTCGGCCGCGAGGCTCCCGGAGCGCCAGCCCTCGTCGACGAGCACCGCGCGGTGGGTCCTGGACACCGACCCCAGCAGCGTCGGCTCGTCCAGCGGCCGCAGGACGCGCAGGTCGACCACCTCCGCCGAGATGCCCTCTGCCGCAAGGAGCTCCGCTGCGGCGAGCGCCTTGCCCACGCCGGCGCCGTACGCGACGACCGTCACGTCGTCGCCGGGCCGTCGCACCGCCGCGTGCTCGATGTCGACCTCCGGTGCGGGGTCGGGGAGCGTGCCCTTGAGGGGGTAGAGCGAGCCGTGCTCGAAGATCAGCACGGGGTCGGGATCCTGCAGGGCCGGCCACAGCATGCCGCGGGCGTCCTCGATCGTGGCGGGTGCCAGCACCCGCAGGCCCGGGATGTGCGCGTACCAGCCCTCCAGGCTGTGCGAGTGCTGCGCCGCCAGCTGGCGCCCGCCACCGGTGGTCATGCGGATGACCAGCGGCACGGCGAGCTGCCCGCCGGACATGTGCAGCAGGGTCGCCGCGTTGTTGAGGATCTGGTCGAGGGCCAGCAGGCTGAAGTTGACGGTCATGATCTCGACGATCGGCCGCATCCCGCGCAGGGCCGCACCGATCCCCGCGCCGGTGAAGGCCGACTCCGACAGTGGCGTGTCGCGGATGCGCTGCTCGCCGAACTCCTCGAGCAGGCCCAGGCTCACGGCGAAGGAGCCGCCGTAGCGCCCGACGTCCTCCCCGAGCAGGAAGACCCGCGGGTCACGCTGCAGGGCCTCGCGGTGGGCCTCGCGCAGGGCCTCCCGGTAGGTCGTCACGGCGGTGCCCGCCGCGGCGCCCCCGCTCACGCCGACGCCGGGCGCCGCCCGGGTGGCGCCCGCCCGCTTGCGGTGCGTCGTGGCCGTCACCCGGCGCCCCTCTCGCTCGTGACGAACCGCGTCAGGTCCGCCACCGGCTCGAGCGGCGAGGCGTCGGCGAACTCCACGGCGGCGGCGATCTCCTCGTCGATCTCGCCGACCCACCGGTCCACCTCGTCCTGCGTGAGGCCCCCCTGCTCGACGAGCGCCGCCGTGAGTGCCGGGATCGGGTCGGCGGCACGCCAGCGCTCGACCTCGGCCTTGTCGCGGTAGCGGTCCGGGTCGTACATCGAGTGCGCGCGGAACCGGTAGGTGCGCAGCTCGAGGAAGCACGGCCCACCGCCGCCGCGGATCAGTGCCAGCGCGCGCTGGACGGCCGCCCGGACGGCGAGGACGTCCATGCCGTCGACGGCCCAGGCCACCATGCCGTACGACGCGGCGCGGGCGGCGAGGTCGGTCTGGGCGTGCTCGCGCGCGAGTGCGGTGCCCATGGCGTAGCGGTTGTTCTCGCACACGAAGAGCACCGGCAGGCTCCACAGCACCGCCAGGTTCGCGCTCTCGTGGAACTCGCCCTCGGCCATCGCTCCCTCACCGAAGATGCAGGCCGTCACGTCGTCGCGGCCGTTCATCTGGTCGGCCAGGGCCATGCCGAGCGCGGGCGGCATCCCGCCGGCGACGATGGCGTTGCCGCCGTAGAACCGCCGCGAGGCGTCGAAGAGGTGCATCGACCCGCCGCGGCCACGGCTGCAGCCGGTGGCCCGGCCGAACATCTCCGCCATGATCGCGTCCATGGGGACGCCGCGGGCGAGGGCGTGGCCGTGCTCGCGGTACGTCGAGATCACCGCGTCGCCCTCGGCCAGCGAGGAGATCACCCCGACGGCGACGGCCTCCTCGCCGATGCAGAGGTGCAGGAAGCCGCGGATCCTGGTGGCGCTGTAGAGCTCCGCGCACTTCTCCTCGAACCTGCGGATGCGCATCATCTGGCGCAGCAGGCCGGGCGCCTGGCCGTCGAGGCCGGCACGCTGCCGTGGCGCGAGGGCGGTCATGTCGGCTGCTCCACTGTCGAGAGGTCGCCCTCCGGCAGGCCGAGCTCACGCGCCTTCAGCAGTCGGCGCATCACCTTTCCGCTGCGGGTGTGCGGCAGGTGCTCCTCGAAGGCGATCTCGCGAGGGGCGACCGAGCCCAGGCGGCGACGGCCGAAGACCACGAGCTCGCGGCGCAGGGCCTCGCTCGGCTCGTGGTCGGCCTTGAGCGTGACGAAGGCCTTGACGATCTCGCCGGCGAGCGGGTCCGGCTTGCCGATCACCCCGACCTCGGCGACGGCCGGGTGCTCCATCAGGGCGCTCTCCACCTCGAACGGGCCGATCAGGTGGCCGGCCGACTTGATGACGTCGTCCGCGCGCCCGACGAACCAGAGGTACCCGTCGGCGTCGATGCGGGCGAGGTCGCCGGTGAGGTACCAGCCGCCCGCGAAGGCCCGGGCGTAGCGGGCCGGCTCCCCGAGGTAGCCGCGGAACATCGAGGGCCAGCCGGGCCGGAGCGCGAGCTCGCCCACGGCAGAGGGGTCTTCGAGGACGCGCACCTCGCCGTCCTCGACCGCGGCGCGGCCGTCAGGCCCGCGGTCGAGGACGGCGACCTCCACCCCCGGAACGGGGCGCCCCATCGAGCCGGGGCGGATCGGCACACCCGGGTAGTTGCTGACCATGATCGCCCCGGTCTCCGTCTGCCACCACGTGTCGTGGACCGGCAGCCCGAAGGCCTCGAGCCCCCACACCACCGCCTCCGGGTTCAGCGGCTCACCCACGCTGACGACGTGCCGCAGCGCCGACAGGTCGTAGTCGTGGGCCAGCTCGGCGCCCTTGCGCATCAGCATCCGCAGCGCGGTCGGCGCCGTGTAGAAGACCGCGATGCGCTCGTCCTGGAGGACGGCGTACCAGCGTCGTGCGTCGAAGTCCGCCGAGTCCGTCACGATGGTCGCGCCCCGGGTGAGCGGGCCGATGATGCCGTAGGACGTGCCGGTCACCCAGCCCGGGTCCGCCGTGCACCAGTACACGTCGCCGGCGCCCAGGTCGAGCGAGAAGCGGGCGGTGGCGTGGTGCGCGACCACGGCCTGGTGGACGTGCACGGCCCCCTTGGGGCGACCGGTCGTCCCGCTCGTGAAGTGCAGCAGGGCGGGGTCCTCCGGCCGGGTCGGCGTGATGGCGAAGCCCTCCCGGTCGAGATCGGCCTCG
>NZ_DATBMI010000130.1:0-2222 GCF_036554925.1 Pedococcus sp. | reverse complement strand
TACGGCCTGCTCGGGCCGAACGGCGCCGGGAAGACGACGACGATCCGGGTCGTGTGCGGTCTGCTGGCACCAGAGGCAGGCTCCGTCACGGTGGCGGGGCTTCCGGTGTCCGTCGCAGCCACGGAGGCCAAGGCACTGATCGGCTACGTGCCGCAGGAGATCTCGCTCTACCCCGACCTGACCGCACGGGAGAACCTGCGCTTCTTCGGGCGGCTGTACCGGCTCAGCGGGGCGCCGCTGCGCAAGCGGGTCGAGGAGGTCCTCGAGCTCATCGACCTGCGCGACCGGGGGGACGACCGCGTCGAGGCCTACAGCGGCGGGATGAAGCGGCGGCTCAACATCGGGGCCAGCCTGCTCCACCACCCCGAGCTGCTCGTGCTCGACGAGCCGACGGTCGGGGTCGACCCGCAGAGCCGGCACGCGATCATGGAGAGCATCTCCGCCCTGGGCGCCGAGGGCCTCGCCGTCCTCTACACGACCCACTACATGGAGGAGGCCGAGCGCCTCTGCGACCGCGTCGGCATCATCGACCACGGCCGGCTCATCGCGGAGGGGACCCACCGCGAGCTCGTCTCCAGGGTCGGCGAACGCGACCGGATCACGCTCTCGGCGACGGGGGCGCTCGGCCGCTTCGCGCAGACCTGCAGGGCGCTGCCGGGTATCGAGCAGGTCGACGTGGCCGACGCCACGGTCGTCCTGCTGGCCGCCGACGGTCGGGCGCTGCTCCCCCAGGTGCTCGCCGCATCGACCGCGGCCGGGGCCTCGGTGCGCTCGGTGACGATCGACGAGCCCGACCTCGAGGCGGTCTTCCTGCACCTGACCGGCACCGCGTTGCGGGAGTGACATGGGCGCCGTGCTGGCCATCGCCCTCAAGGACCTGCGGCAGCGCCTGCGGGACCGCTCGGCGCTGGTCCTCGGGATCGTGGCCCCGCTGGCGGTGGCCTGGCTCGTGAGCGCGGCCTTCGGCGGGATCCAGACATTCCGCATGGACGTCGCCGTCGTCGACCGGGACGGCGGGCCCGTCGCCGCGGCCTTCACCTCGTTCCTGCGGAGCCCCGACCTCACCGAGCTGCTGACCGTGCACGACGTCGGAGCCGAGCCGCAGGCCCGGGCGGACGTGGACGGGGGACGCCTCGACGCGGCGTTCGTGATCCCCGAGGGGTTCTCCGCCGGAGTCACGTCACCGGCCGCGGAGACGTCGGCCAGCCCGCTGACCGTCCTCGGCAGCGTGGACAGCTCGGTGGCGACCCAGGTCGCACGCTCGCTCGCCACGTCGTTCACGGCCCACCTCGACGCCGTGCGGCTCTCGGTGGGAACGGCCCTCGACGCCGGCGCCCCCGCCTCACAGACAGCGCGCCTCGCCGCGGCCGCGGCGGCGCTCGAGCCACCGGAGGTGGTCGTGCCGCAGTCCGCCGGCACGGCGCCCATCAGCACGATCAGCTACTACGCGCCCGCCATGGGGATCTTCTTCATGCTCTTCGCCATCGGGTTCGGGGCCCGGGGGTACTTCCTGGAGCGCTCGACGGGCACCATGGAGCGGCTGATGGCGGCGCCGGTCCGCCCCGGTGCCGTGATGCTGGGCAAGTCCCTCGCCACGTTCGCGTACGGCGTGGTGAGCCTGTCCACCGTCGCCGTCTTCACCAGCCTGGTCTTCGGTGCCGACTGGGGCCCGCCCCTGGCCGTCGCGGCCCTCGTGGTCGCGCTCAGCCTGGTGCTGGTGGGCCTGACCGCCCTGGTCATCGGCGCGTCGCGCAGTGAGCGTCAGGCCGAGGGCCTCGCGTCGATCCTCACGTTCGGCCTCGTGCTCCTCGGCGGGAACTTCGTCTTCATCAGCGCCGCACCGCGACTGCTCCGCTCGCTGTCGCTGGCCACCCCGAACGGCTGGGCGCTGCGCGCGTTCACCGACCTCGCCGGAGGCGCAGCGTGGACGGCCGTCGTCACCCCGGTCGCCGTGCTCCTGGCCTGGGCCGTGCTCGCCGGCGGGGTGGGCCTGCTGCTGCAGCGCAGGACGGCACTGCCGTGACCGCGCTCGCCCTCGCGGCCGCCGAGCTCCGCCGGGTCACCCGGGACCGCACGTTCCTGTTCTTCGCGGTGCTCCTGCCGGTCCTCATCATCCTGCTGATCGGAGTGACCATCTCGAGCAACACCGAGATCCGGGTCGGGGTGGTCGACGAGGGACCCTCTCCCCTGTCGTCGCGCCTCGGGCGTGCCCTCGACGCCGA
>NZ_DATBMI010000122.1:0-25873 GCF_036554925.1 Pedococcus sp. | reverse complement strand
CGGTGTGGGACATCGTGCGGGACCGGCGGGCCAACCACCGCGTCGAGGTCATCAGCGGCGTCCGGGAGGCCGAGTGCTCCCAGGTCCTGCTCGACTTCTTCGCCCCGCACCGCGGCTGACTCCGGGACGTGTCTCGGGCTCGACCCGATTTCTGCGCGGGTCGGGCGCTCGGGTACATTGCTCGGCGGTGGCGTGTCCGAGCGGCCTAAGGAGCACGCCTCGAAAGCGTGTGAGGGGGCAACTCCTCCGTGGGTTCAAATCCCACCGCCACCGCCATGAGATGTCGAAGGACCCGACGGGCTTCCCGTCGGGTCCTTCGATGTTGCGAGCCCGGGATCAGTACTCCAGCAGGAGGGTGTGCGGGTCCCGGCGGGTGTGGGGAGGGCGAGGAGCTCGGGGTTCTCGCACGGATAGCCTGGGCTCCCGCCGCGAGGAGGAACGAGATGAGCGACGCTGCCGGCCCAGAGGACGGCGTGGGGGTGCTGCGCTCCCGGATGCGCGCCGACCTCGTCGCCGCGATGAAGGCCCACAGGCCCGAGGTGGTGGCCGCCCTGCGCACCGCGATCGCCGCGCTCGACAACGCCGAGGCCGTCGCGCCCGCGGCCGCCCGCACCGAGGCAGCCAGTGAGCACCTGGCGGGCACGACCGCCGGGGTGGGCTCGACCGAGGCCGAGCGCCACCGGCTGACCCTCGATGACGTCCGCGCGGTGCTGCGGGCCCAGGTTGCGGAGCGTGGCGCCGACGCCGATCGCTATGACGCGCACGGCCAGCACGAGGCGGCCGGCCGGCTCCGGCGCGAGGCGGAGGCGTTGGCCCGCTACACGCACGCGCTCCCGCCGGGCGGGTGAGCGGGTCCGGCGGCGGTGAGCCGGCGGCATACCCCACGCGGGCTCGGCCGGGTGTCGCGGCGGTGGGTCAGAACAGGCTCGGGATGAACAGCGACGAGTGGTCCGGCTCCTCGTAGCCGCCGGGTCGCTGGCGACGGGGCAGGGTCACGTCCTTGGGCTCGAGCGGCTCGTACGGCAGCTCGTCGAGCAGGTGCGAGATCACGTTGAGGCGCGACCGTCGCTTGTCGTCCGAGTGGACGAGGTGCCAGGGCGCCCAGGCCGTGTCCGTCGCGGCGAACATGGCGTCGCGGGCCCGCGAGTAGTCGTACCAGCGGCTGTAGGACCGCAGGTCCAGGTCCGACAGCTTCCAGATCTTGCGCGGGTCGTCGATCCGGCTCTGGAGACGGCGGGTCTGCTCGTCGGGCCCGACCTCGAGCCAGTACTTCAGCAGGATGATCCCCGAGTCGACCATCGCCCGCTCGACGGCCGGCGCGGCGTCGAGGAAGCGCTGGGTCTGCTCCTCGGAGCAGAAGCCCATGACGCGCTCGACGCCGGCGCGGTTGTACCAGCTGCGGTCGAAGATCACGATCTCGCCGGCCGCGGGCAGGTGCGTGATGTACCGCTGGACGTACATCTGGCTCTTCTCGCGTTCGTTCGGCGCCGGCAGCGCGACCACGCGAAAGACCCTCGGGCTGACCCGTTCGGTGATCGCCTTGATGGTGCCGCCCTTGCCCGCGGTGTCGCGGCCCTCGAACAGGATGCACACCTTCGAGCCCGATGCCTTGGTCCACTCCTGCACGGCGACCAGCTCGCCGTGGAGGCGACGGAGGTGCTTCTCGTACTCCTTGCGCTTCATCTTCGGGGGAGGCGTCGAGTCCGCCCCCGAGGGCCTGGTCCGCGCCTTCTTCTTGTGTGCCATGCCTACCTCCGGGCCGGGGTCGAGGAGCGTCGACGAACGTTCCTGTCAGCGCACGAGGTCCGCGACGGCATGCGCCGGCGCGATCGCACGAGCATCGGTGACCACCGTCGTGGGGGCGCGGCGGCGCAGCAGCCACTTGCGGGCCTCGACGACGACGGGCAGCACCAGCGCGAGGCCGATGCAGGTGAGCCACTGACCGCCCGTGAGCGCGGTCGTGCGCAGTCCGGCCTGGAGGGTCGGGAGCTGCGTCGCCAGAACGATCAACGTGACCGGAGCCAGGCCGATGAGAACGCCCGTGAGCAGCGGGGCTGCCAGCCCGCTGGCCGGCTCCCGGCGGTTGGTCAGGGCGTTGAGGACCGTGCCCAGGCCCATGACCACGAAGGTCATGGTCATCGAGGCGCTCGCGCGGTCGACACTCGGCTCGTCCGGCCCGGCGACCAGTGGCACCAGGGCCGCGGCGAACAGCACGACTGCGTAGAGCAGCCACGCCCGGATGGCCCGGCCATTGGTGATGGGGAGCTTCGGATCGCGCGGGGGTCGGTGCATGACGTCCGGGTCGCCGGGGTCGACCGCGATGATCACGACGCCCGACGCCGTGACGAAGATGAGGAGGAACAAGATCATCGGTGGTGTCAGTGCGACACCCTGGTTGATGTTGAACGTGGTGGCGGCCACGAACAGCAGCACCAGCGACAGCAGCTGCGTCATCTGGTACCGGATGTAGGACACGACCTTGTCGTAGACGCGCCGGCCGATCTCGACCGCGTGGACGAGCGTGCCGAAGTTGTCGTCGGTGAGGATCATGCGGCCGGCCTGCTTGGTGACCTCGCTGCCCGAGCCCATCGCGACGCCGATGTCGGCCTGCTTGAGGGCGGCCGCGTCGTTCACGGCGTCGCCGGTCATGGCCACGATCAGTCCCTGCCCCTGCATCACCCGGGCGAGACGGAGCTTGTCCTGGGGGGACACGCGGCCGAACACGTGCAGCTCCGGGAGCCGGCTCGCGAGCTCGTCGTCGGTCATGGCCTGCAGCTCGGCGCCACTGACCGCCCCCGGCCCCAGGCCGAGCGTCTCGCCGATGGCCCGGGCGGTGACGGCGTGGTCGCCGGTGATCATGCGCACGTCGATGCCGGCACGCAGGGCGACCTCCACCGCCTGCTTGGCCTCCGCGCGCAACGGGTCGATGATGCCCACCAGGCCGACGAAGTCCAGGTCGTGGGTGGCCGACATCGGGTCCTCGAGCGCCGCCGCCTCCGTGCCCTCGGGCAGGAGCCGCGCCGCGAAGGCGAGGACCCGCAGGCCCTGCTCGCCCATCCGCGCGTTCGCGGCCTCGATGTCGGCCCGTGCCTCCGCGATGGGGACCAGCGACCCACGCAGCGGCCTGCCGCTGCGGCTGCACCGGGCAAGGACGACGTCAGGCCCACCCTTGACGAGCTCGATGACGCGCTCGACGCCGTCGACCTCGTAGCGGTGAAAGGTCGCCATGAACTTGTAGTCGGAGTCGAAGGGCACCTCGGCGATCCTGGGGTAGGCGCGTCGCGTCTCCTCGGCGTCCACGCCCAGCTTGGCGGCGAGGACCACGAGGGCGGCCTCGGTGGGGTCGCCGACCACGGCGCCGTCGTCGGCGACCGTCGCGTCGCTGTCGAGCACCAGCCCCAGAGCCACGCGGGTGAAGTCGGGGACGGGTGTGCCCGCCGCAGCGGTGATCGTCCCGGTCTTGCTGTACCCCTCGCCCGTGACGTGGAACCACCCGCCGTCGGCGAAGAGCACCGAGACCATCATCTGGTTCAGGGTGAGGGTCCCGGTCTTGTCCGTGTTGATGGCGCTCGTCGCGCCCAGCGTCTCCACGTCCGTCAGGTTCTTCACCACGGCCCGGGCCTCGGCGAGCTGCTTCGCGCCGTAGGACAGGAGGCCGGACACGAAGGCCGGGAGCCCCGTGGGGATGGCCGAGATGGCCATCGCCGTCCCGAGCAGCAGCAGGTCGCCGGCCTCCATGCCTCGCGCCACGCCCACGACGACGATGAAGGCGACCGCACCCCAGGCGATGATGCCCAGCACCTTGGTCAGTGCGTCGAGCTCCTTCTGCAGGGGTGAGCGGGTGCGCGTCACCCCGGTCAGCATCGTGGCGATCTGGCCCATCTCGGTGTCCATGCCGGTGCTCGTCACCACGGCCGACGCTGTGCCTCGCGTGATCGCCGTGTTCTGGAACACCATGTTCGTCCGGTCGCCGAGCGCGACGTCCGGGCCCGTGAGCGGGCCTGCGTCCTTGGCCACGGGCGCGCTCTCGCCGGTGAGTGCGGCCTCCTGCGTCTCGAGCGTGGCGGACCGGACGATCCGCCCGTCCGCCGGCACGATGTCGCCGGCCTCGAGCTGGACGACGTCGCCGGGCACGATGTCGACGGCCGGGACCAGCACCACGCTGCCGTCGCGCAGCACCTTCGCCTGTGGCACCTGCATCTGGGCCAGGGCGTCGACGCTGGCGCGGGCCTTCAGCTCCTGTCGCGAGCCCAGCACGACGTTGAGCACGACGAGCAGGCCGACCATGACCGCCGTCCCCACCTCGCCGATGGCCAGGCTCACCGCCGCCACTGCGATGAGCATGATGTTCATCGCGTTCCTCAGCTGCGACAGGGCCACGGCCCACACGGACGGCGGCTTCTCGCGAGTGATCTCGTTCGGCCCGAACCGAGCGCGTCGCTCGCCCGCGTCGGCGGCCGTCAGCCCCGACGTCGCGTCCGACCCGAGTCCTGCGACGACGGCTTCGGCCGGCTGGAGGTACGGGGTTCGTGCCGAACCCTGGGCGCCCACTACCGCGGTCTCCTCCGAAGACATGTCAAGCCTCTCGTCGTCACGGAACCTCGACTGTCGCAAGGGGTGCCGGACGTCGCATCACCCCCAGTGGGCGATTGCCGCGGCCTCACGCTGGATCAGGCAGGACCGCGCAGACCGCGGTGGGCGGTCTCCACCGCGGGACCTTCCGCCCTGTGGAGGGGTCGGAGGGCGGCGCATCCTGAGGGTTGGGAGAGCGGGGATGTCATGACCGCAACACGCCACACCGTCGTCTCGCGCCAGCCTCGGCTGCAGTGGGTCGACAACCTCCGGGTGCTGGTGGTCGCCGGCGTCATCGTCGTGCACACTGCGACCGGTTACCTCACCGGGATCGCGGACTGGTACTACGACGAGCGCACCACCTCGCCGGTCTGGTCGACGCTGCTGGCCTTCCCGGCCGTCGCCGGGGGGCTGTTCGGCCTCGGGCCGTTGTTCCTGCTCGCGGGGTGGCTGTCGCCCCCCTCGCTCGCGCGCCGTGGGCCCGGTGGCTTCGCCCAGGGCAGGCTCCTGCGCCTTGGCGTGCCACTCCTGGTGTTCGTGCTCCTCGTCCAGCCGCTCGCCGACGTCGTGGGCAGCCGCCCCGATGACAGGCCCATCGGCTTCGCGGATGCCGCGGCCGCGACCGAGCTCAGCGTGATGTGGTTCGTCGCGGCCCTGCTCGTGTTCTCCCTTGCGTATGCCGCGCTGCGTCGACTCCGCCCGGCACGGCCGGCAGCCGGCCCGCCGAGGCTGGGACGCCGTCTCGTCGTCGCGGCCGCGGCGATCGGCGCTGCGTCGCTCCTCGTGTGGCAGCTGTGGCCGTGGAACTCGGAAGTGCTCCTCGCCGCCCGGCTGGGCGAGTGGCCTCAGGGCGCCGTGCTCTTCGCCCTGGGGGTGCACGCCGCCGAGACCGGATGGCTGGAAGACCCCCCGCCCGCGGTCGTCCGGCACTGCGGCCAGGTGGCGGCGACGGGTGGCATCGCGACGATCGCGCTCTTCGCGCTGCTCGACGCGCGCGGGGAGGCCGAGCCTGTCCTGAACGAGGCTGCCGGCTGGGCGACGCCGCTGTTCGCCCTGCTCGACGGCGCCGTCGCCGTCAGCCTGACGGTGTGGTTCGTCGTCTGGGTCCGGGGTCGGTGGCCGACGCACGGGGCGTTGGTCGGCCGGGCCGCTCGAGGGTCCTACGCGGCGTACCTGGTGCACCCCCTCGTCCTCACCGCGGTCATGGTGGTGCTCGCCCCGGCCCCTCTCGTCCCGGAGGTCAAGTTCGCGCTGGTGTCGGTGGCCGGGGTCGTCGCCTGCTTCCTGGTCGGCTTCGGCCTGACGCGGCTTCCCGGCGTCTCGAGGGTGCTCTGACGCACGAAGCCCCCGGTCGGCCGGGCACCAACAGCCTCGGCCCGGGCAGGCAACCCGCACGGGCTCTCAGCGGGGTGGGGACGCCGGCTTCTCGCCCAGGGCCCGGAAGGCGAGCAGCACGACCACCGCTCCCACGATCGAGCCGATGAGCCCGCTCGGCCGGATGTCGAAGCCGTCACCGGCGAGCAGGCTCGCCAGGGTGCCCCCGACGAAGGAGCCTGCCAGCCCGGCGAAGAGCAGCCGGGCCCAGTTGGGCTCGCCCCGGCCGACCATGAGATGGGCGGCCCACCCAGCGGAGAGCCCGAGCACGAGCATGGCCAGGATCAGCACGAGAGCACTTCCTTCCCTCGACCGGAGACGTCACCGCCCCCGGCGCGGTCGGTCGCGCCGGGCGGGTGTGCCCCACGCTTGGCGTCCACGGTGGCAGGGCAGGAGAGGCTCGCCATCACCCCGTGAGGGTGAGCGGCGCCCATCGCAGGCCCCGTTCAGCGGCGAGACAGGGCGCCGGCGAAGGAGGTGATCTCGCCCAGCGTGGGCAGGAGAGCGGCCTGGTAGGCGTGGTAGATGTCCGGCTTGCCCTGCCACAAGGTGGTGGTCGGCTGGAGCCGCTGGTCGAGGGCGTGGTGCCACGACCCGTGCTCCCGGTCGATGAAGTGCCGGTCGGCGTGCTCCCACCAGAGCGAGTACCACTGGAGGTAGCCCTCGTCGGCCGTGGCCGTCCAGAGTGCCCACGCAGCCGCGATCGCCTCGGTCACGACCCAGTGCAGCCGAGTGTGGACCACCGGCTGGCCGGTGAAGTCGGTGGTGTAGACGAAACCCTCGACCCCGTCGACCGTCCAGCCGACCCGTACCGCGGTCTCGAAGAGGCTGCGGGCGTCCCCGAGCAGCCAGGCGGGAGCGGTGGCCCCGAGGGCGGTGCGCAGGTGCACGGTCAGCCGCGACCACTCGAACAGGTGCCCGACGGTCGCGCCGTAGGGCCGGAAGGGGTCGGCCGGGGTGTCGACGTTGAACTCGAGCACGGGCCGCCAGCCGGAGGTGAAGTGCTCCGGGAGCAGCCACTCGTGCGCGCGGGCGAAACCCCGCACGGTGCGCTCGACGACCCGTGTCGCACGGTCGAGCCAGACCGCCTCGCCGGTGACGTCGTGGACGGCGAGCATCGCCTCGACCGCGTGCATGTTCGCGTTGAGGCCCCGGTAACCATCCAGCGTCGACCAGTCCTGGCTCCAGACCTCTGCCACCATGCCCTCGCCCTCGCGCCAGAAGTGGCCGTCGAAGACCGCGCTGGCGTCGTCGAGGAGGGAGCTCCCTCGGTCGTGGCCGGCGGCCCGGGCGCTCGCTGCCGCCAGCAGGACGAAGGCGTGCTCATAGGCGCGCTTGTCGGTGGTCAGGGGACCCCGCGGCCCCACCGCGGCATACCAGCCGCCGTGCTGGGGGTCGCGCAGCGTCGTCTCGAGGGCTCGGACGCCGTGGTCGAGGACCTGCCAGGCCTCGCGCCGCCCTCCCAACACCTCGAGCGCCGCGACATGGGTCATGCGAGCGGTGATCCAGGCCTCGATCGGCTTCTCGGGCAGCACCGACCCGGTCTCGTCCAGCCAGCCGAAGCCTCCGTCGGGGCAGACCGAGCGGTGCCCGAAGACCCAGAGGCGCTCGCGCTCGCGGGCCAGCCAGGCACGGTGCGTGCGCGTGCCGGGGCGGCCGGTCGCGCCGGCTGCTCGCTGGTCGGGTGACGCCTCGGTCATGCAGTGGCTCCGTGTCGTGCAGGGGGAGGGCGCGTCGGCGCGGTCAGCGGGCCCTGCTCCCGGACGATACCCTTGCCCGGGTGAGCGCCGTCTCCCCCGACGACATCTGGTCGCAGGCCGCAAGGGTGTTGCGGGACAACGACCGTGGCGACCTGGTGGTCGCCGCGCCGCGACTCTACCCCCACCAGTGGTCGTGGGACGCGGCATTCATCGCGATCGGCCTGGCGCGGCTGTCGGTGCCACGCGCCCTCGCCGAGCTGCGGGGCCTGCTGCGGGCGCAGTGGTCGACGGGGATGATCCCGCACATCGTCTTCTCGGGGGAGCCGGGCTACTTCCCCGGCCCGGACGTCTGGCGCACCGACCGGGCCGCCGCGCGACCCGCCGGGGTGGAGACGAGCGGGATCTGCCAGCCGCCGGTCCACGCCATCGCCCTCGCGCGCATCCTGGACGTCGCGGAGGCCGTCGGCGGTGATGACGCCCTGCGGGCCCGCGAGTTCGCGCGGGAGGCCCTGCCGCGACTGGCCGCCTGGCACCGCTGGCTGGGCACCGCGCGGGATCCCGACGGCACCGGGCTGGTGCAGATCCACCACGGGTGGGAGTCGGGGATGGACAACTCCCCGCGGTGGGACGACGCGTATGCCGCGGTGCCGGTCGACGAGACCGCCGAGCTGCGCCGCCAGGACCTCGCCCACGTCGCCGACCCCAGCGAGCGGCCCTCGGACCGCGAGTACCGGCGGTACCTGCGGCTCGTCGGCCAGCTGCGCGAGGTCGAGTACGACGACGCCCGCGCCTGGAGGGTGGTGGACTTCCGGATGGGTGACGTCTTCCTCACCGCGGTGCTGGCCGAGGCCGCCGAGGAGCTGGCCCGGGTCGCGGAGGCACTGGCCCAGCCGGAGGCCGCGCTGGAGCAGCGCAGGCTGGCCGAGCGCTCCCGCGCAGCGGTGCAGGCAACGGTCGACCCGGCGACCGGTCTCTGTCGTGACTGGGACGCGAGGGCCGGGCGGTGGGCGCAGTCCCAGTCGCTGGCGTCGTTCGTCGCCCTGCTCGCCGGTGCGGGCGGCGACGCTGCGGGCTCGACGGCCTACGAGCGGCAGCGGGAGGTCATGACCGGCCCGCGCTGGGCGGGCCACCCGGCGATGCGGTTCGCGCTACCGCCGAGCCTCTCGCCGGAGGACCCGGGCTTCGCCCCGCGGACCTACTGGCGTGGCCCGGTCTGGCCGGTCATGACGTGGCTGTTCTGGTGGGCCTTGGAGCGGGGCGGCGACGCCGACCTGGCGCGGCAGTGGCGCGCGCGCAGCCTCGAGCAGCTGAGCGACCTCAGCAACGGGGAGTACTACCACCCGCTGACCGGTGCGTGGCTGGGGAGCCGCGACCAGTCCTGGACCGCCGCCGTGGCGCTGGACTGGCTGGCCGTCGACCGCTGAGGCTGCCGGGGACGACCCCTGGGGCTCCCGGGGGGCGCGCCGAAGGGCGGCGCCGGTCACTCCTCGCTGGCGTGTGGCGCGGGCGTGCGGTCGCGGGTGAGGGTGACGGTGAACCGGCGGCCCTGGACGTCCTCGGGGTCGATCCGGATGATCCGCGGCTTGGGCCCGCGGTGCCAGGGGAAGAGCGGCAGCTCGAGCGACTCGATCGACTCGTGCAGCCGGGCGACCTCGTGGGCTTCTCCCTTGATCACCACGCTCCAGGCGACGGTGCCACCTCCCTCGACGCCGTCGACCTCGTAGGCGACCGACTTGCCGATGGTGCCGGCGAGCTTGGTGCCCTCGGCCGTCCGGAACACGATCGTGCCGCGGTCCACGACGTGGTTGAGCGGGAAGATCTCGGGCTTGCCGTCGACGACCACGGCGAGCCGCCCGATCGGGACGGACCGCACCAGCGCCCAGGACTGCGAGACGGTCAGGTGTTCCATCGGCTCGAGCGTCTCGTCCATCGCTGCCTCCCCGGGTGACGCGGCGGCTGCTCCGCCGGTGACTCGAGTCTGCGCCCCGGCCGCGGAGGGCGAAAGGGGCGAACGTCCCACGCGCGAGAGACGGGGACACCGCGCAGCGCCTGCGGGGGACGATGGTCCCGTGCCCAGCGTGCCCTAGTCCTCTGCCTCGTCCGCCCGGGCGGCGCGAGTCTGGAAGTGCCCACAAGGCACCCGCACAAGGAGGACTGGCCATGACAACCAAGCACACCGAGACGGGCCACCTGCCGGACCCGAACTTCGTGCACCCCGAGATCCTCGCGCCGGAGACGCGGTCCGCGAAGGCCTTCCGCTACGTCGCCGCCGCCCTGCGCCTGAGCCTCGGCTGGGTGTTCTTCTGGGCGTTCCTGGACAAGACGTTCGGCCTCGGGTTCGCGACGACCGACGAGAACGCCTGGCTCAACGGCGGCAGCCCGACCAAGGGCTTCCTCGAGAACGCCACGACCGGCCCGTTCGCCGACATGTACAAGAGCATCGCCGGCGACCCGTGGGCCGACTGGCTGTTCATGGTGGGCCTGCTGGGGATCGGCCTCGCGCTCCTCCTCGGCATCGGCATGCGGGTCGCCGCCGCCTCCGGCGCGCTGCTCCTCGTCCTCATGTGGACCGCGGTCCTGCCCCCCGAGAACAACCCCTTCATGGATGACCACCTCGTCTACGCGATGGTCCTCGTGGCCCTGGCCCTGGTCGGCGCCGGGCGCACCGTGGGGCTCGGGGCGGCGTGGGAGCGTCTGTCCTTCGTCCAGCGGCACGGATGGCTGAAGTAGCCATCTCTCGCACGAGCTCGTGGTGGCCGGGACGGCGCGGTCCCGGCTGCCACGGTGCATTCTGGACCTGAGGTCCGCGCAGATGAGGAGGACACGATGAGCACCAACTTCGCAGGCGTGGTCGTGGGCTTCGACGGCTCGCCCCCCTCGACAGCCGGTCTCGACTGGGCGGCGGCGGAGGCCGTCCGCAGGGGCCTGCCGCTGAAGGTCGTCCTGGCGGTCGAGCTGGGCACGGCCCTGCCGATGCCGATGGACTCCGGGGCGCCGTGGGCCATGGCCAAGATCGAGGGAGCGGCGCGCGAGGTCCTCGCGGACGCGGTCGAGCGCGCCCGCAAGACCGACCCGGGGCTCGTCGTGGAGTCCAGCCTCGTCATCGACACCGCGGCATCTGCCCTCGTGGACGCCTCGCGAACGGCTGCGCTGGTCGTGGTCGGCAACCGCGGCCACGGCGACCTGATGGGCACGCTGCTCGGCTCCGTGGCCTTCGGTGTGACCGCACACTCGCAGTGCCCGGTCGCGGTCGTGCGCGGCGGCTCGATGCGCGTCCCCGGACCCGACGCCCCTGTCGTGGTGGGGACAGACGGCTCCGAGCCGGCCAACGCTGCCCTGGACGAGGCGGCCGAGATCGCCCAGCGCGCGGACGCCCCGCTCCACATCGTCGCGGCCTACCAGGTCGCGGTGACCGGGTGGGTCGGTGTGACGCCGTGGACCGAGGTGTACCCGGAGGAGGAGCTCACCGAGGCCGCTGAGGACACCGCGAAGTCCACCCTCGCCAACGCGCGCGAGCGGGTGCGCCGCAACCACCCGGACCTGCAGGTGGAGTATGCCGCCGTGCGGGGCCGCGCGGCCGACGCCCTGGTCGAGCGCTCCAGGACCGCTGGTGTGGTGGTGGTCGGCTCACGTGGCCGCGGCGGGTTCCGCAGCCTGGTGATGGGCTCGGTCAGCCGCGGTGTCGTTCACGCGTCCGAGAGCCCCGTCGTGGTCGTCCACGCCCCGGACCGGGACTTCGACCTCGAGGCCTGAGTCGCAGTCTGGCAGGGCCTCAGAGGAGCCCGAGGGCCCGGGCCTCCTCGCGCAGCTCGTCGCGGACCCGGGGGTGCGCGGCGTGCTCGACGAGGTTGCGGGCCTGCGTCCGCTCGTCCAACCCGGCGATCCTGGCGACGCCCTGCTCGGTGACGACGGCCGAGTGCTGGAACGAGGTCACCGGCTCGTCCACGAGGGGCACGATCGTCGAGCAGTCCGCCTTGGGGTGCCACGAGCGCAGCGCCATGAACGCCTGCCCTCCGGGGGACTGCAGCGCCCCGACGGTGAAGTCCGTCTGCCCGCCGAACCCCGAGTAGATGCGGGCGTTGATCCGCGAGGCGTTCGCCTGGCCGAAGAGGTCGACCTGCAGGGCGGTGTTCACCGAGGTCATCTGCCGCTGCTCGGCGATCCGGGCCGGTGCGTTCGTGACCTCGGTGCGGCGCAGCACGACCCGCTCGTTGCCGTCGAGCCATGCGTAGAGCTCGGCGGTCCCGAAGACGAAGGAGGTGCTGAGCGGGAGGTCCGGGTCGAGGGCCCCGGCCCGCTCGAGGGCCAGGATTCCGTCGCTGAACATCTCGGTCCAGACGCGCAGCCCGCGTCGTTCGACGAGCCCGGCGATCGTCGCGTCCGGCACCGCCCCGATGCCGGCCTGGATCGTCGAGCCGTCGTGGATGGCGGCAGCGACCTGCGCGCCGATGTGCGCGGCCGTCTCGTCCGGCGGCGAGGGGGTGTGGACCGCTAGCTGCTGCTCGATCTCGACCGCGGCGTCGACCTCGTCGGTCGGCACGAGCGCGTCGCCGAACGTCCACGGCATCAGTGGGTTGAGCTGGGCCAGGACGAGGCCGCCCCTGGCGCGGACCGCCTCGATGGCGGCCGGGAGCACGTTGACCTCGGTGCCGAGCGACACCATGCCGTTGCGCGGGAGAGTGGTGTGGATGACGACGATGTCCGGCGGCAGGGTCGTCGAGAACAGCCGTGGTGTCAGGGAGAGCCGGCTCGGGACGTAGGCGAGCCGGTGGTGTCCGCGGAAGCCGGGGCCCACGAACGTCGTCTCGGGGATGACGCCCTCGTGCAGGGGCAGGCCACGCTGGGCGTTGAGCAGGTGCAGCCGCAGGGTCGGCAAGGCCGCGGCGACCGCCTCGAGCAGGGGCAGGGGAGTGGCGAAGTTGCCGCTGGTCACCAGTCGCGGCTCGCCTCCGTCGAGCGCCTGGACGGCCTCGGCGAGACGGACCGCCTCGTCCAGCTCGACGACCCTCATCCCCGGGCCTGCCCGGGATCCGGGGTGGCCCGACCCACGGTCTCCAGCTCGGTGCTCCTGCGCCCCCGGTGACAATGCGGCATACGGGGATCCTGCCAGCCGGGACGGGCGCGGCGCACCTCATTGACCACGTGACAGGGCGGGCTGAGAATTGACCTGTAGGCCCGCCTCGGATCGACGGACCCCGTTGCAAGAAGGGGGATCTCCCCATGAAGGAAAAGGTTCACCCACAGGATTTCGTCGCCCTCATCGCTGGCGCGTACGCCATCCTGTCGCCCATCTGGACGACCACCGAGAGCCGTGCCACGACCACCATGATCGTCCTCGGCGCCATCACCGTGGCCCTCGCGATCGTCGAGCTGGTCCGTCCCGACATGCTCCCCGCAGAGGGCGGAACGGCCCTGATGGGCGTGCTGTTCATCGTGTCCCCGTGGGTGATGGGCTTCGCCGACACCACGCCGATGGCGTGGACGGCCTGGATCGTCGGAGCGGTCACCCTGGCAGTGGGCGCGCTGGACCTGCAGACCACGCGGACACACCGCGCGGCAGCGTCCCACTAGACGGGCTGGTCCCTCGGGGCCACCGGGAGGGTCGAGGGCAGGCCGGCCCGATCGCCTAGGTCAGGCTGAGCAGGGCCCGCGCGTAGGCGCACTCGGCGTCGGGATCGGCGAACTGGTCGGTCCCGACGCCGTCGCGCACCGTGACCACCCACTCGCCATCGCGCTGGCTGAGGGAGAGGAAGCGGTCGCCGAGCAGGTCGCGCAGCTGGTCCTCGCGGGGCAGCCAGAGCGCGATGTCGAGGGGGACGGCGTCGAGCGCCCACTCGGTCGTGCCGTTGAAGCCCAGCACCGACTGGTCCTGGTAGTGGTGCAGCTCGATCGTGAGGTCGCTGATCCAGAACAGGTCGCCGGCGAGGTCGTGCTCGTCGATGGTGAACCGGTCGCCCGCCTGCGGCTGCCAGAGCACGCCGTCCGACGCGAGCCGGCGGGCCAGCTCGATCGTGATCATGGCCCCCACGCTACGTCGGGCGACGCCGTGCCGCCCCGTCCAGCCCAGCCGCAGGGCCGGCGCCACCGCCCCGAACGCGGCGTTCGCGGGGTACTGGTGGTGGCAGTTGGTCCACGCCCGGCCGGCCTTGGTGCCGCGCCCCGCCCGGTAGGCGCGGGCGCCGTCACGGGTCCTCACCCCGGCGCACCCACGAGTCGGCCACCTGGGCTCGGACCATCGAGCGCCAGGGGCTGTTCAAGGGTGCACGCGGTCACTAGCGTCGGCCGTAGGGGGTCGGAACCCCGCCCGCCCTTCCACGTTCGCCCCAGCTGGAGGTCCGATGGATCCGCGCACGACGGCAGTTGTCCTCATCGAGTTCCAGAACGACTTCACCAGTGAGGGCGGGGCGCTGCACGGCGCCGTCGCCGGCTCCATGGCGGAGACCAACATGCTGGAGAACGCCAAGGAGGTGGTCGCGGCCGCCCGCGAGGCAGGGGCGACGATCATCCACGCACCGATCTCCTTCGCGAACGGGTACAAGGAGATCACCGGCAGTCCCTACGGCATTCTCAAGGGCGTCGTCGACTCCAACGCGTTCGTCAAGGGGGAGTGGGGATCGGCCATCGTCGACGACCTCACCCCGGCAGAGGGCGACATCGTCGTCGAGGGCAAGCGCGGCCTCGACACCTTTGCCAGCACCAACCTCGACTTCATCCTGCGCAGCAAGGGGATCCGGACCGTGGCCCTCGGCGGGTTCCTCACGAACTGCTGCGTCGAGTCGACGATGCGGTCGGCGTACGAGCGGGGCTACGAGGTCGTCACCCTGAGCGACTGCGTGGCAGCGACGAGCAGCGAGGAGCACGCCAACGCGATCCAGTACGACTACCCGATGTTCTCCAAGCCCATGACGGGCAAGGCGTTCATCGACGAGGTCTCAGGCGGCCGGGCCGCGGGTGACACCTCGCGCGGCTACTGAGCGGGCTTCCCGGAGGCTGAGCCGCCCGCGGCGTCGTCCTCGTCGGAGGGCCGCTCGCGCAGCGACCGCTCAGCAGGCGGGGGTCGTCGCCGCGCGGCCCGGCGTCGTCGTCGTGGGCCTGGGTGCCGGTTTGGTGATGACGGGCTTGGGTCTGGACACCGGCGCCAGGGCGACGAACTTCTCGCCGAGGACGAGGTCGACCGAGGCATCCGTGCGCGCATCCCTGGCGGGCCTGGCGCCCTTCACGAGCGCGAGCACGAGCTTGGCCTTGGCGATGCCGGTGGGGCCGTAGCGGACCTCTGCCGTGCCGGCGATCGTCCGCTGGAGCGGGTCGTTGGCGACCGTGGCGACGACGAAGCCGCGCTTGCGGACCTCCGCGGCGGTGCGGGCGGCGAGGCCGTCGCGGTCGGTGGCGTTGTAGACGTTGACGGTCGTGGTCGCCGGCCGCACAGCCCCGGCGGCCGCCGGCGACGTGCTGCACGACGCCGCGGGTGCAGCGGCCGGGCGGCCCGACGCCTGGTAGTAGGAGTAGGCGTACCAGAAGGCGAAGAAGAGCATGAGAACCACGAGCGAGAGCGTGATCAGCGCGCGCCGGCGCCGGGATCGCCGCGAGCTCGAGGCGCTCGACTCGACGATGTAGCTCACCGCCACCTCCTGCCCCCGCCCCCTCGGCGGGCTACGGCCTAGTCAAGCACGAGGACGCGGGCGTGCAGGGTAGGTCGCTGCTGAAGCGCGGCGCGCAGTGCGCGGTGCAGGCCGTCCTCGAGGTAGAGGTCCCCCTTCCACTCGACGACGTGCGCGAACAGGTCGCCGTAGAACGTCGAGTCCTCCGCGAGCAGCTGGCCGAGGTCGAGGGTCCGCTTCGTGGTGATGAGATCCTCCAGGCGCACCATGCGCGGGGGGACCTCCGCCCAGTCGCGGACGGAGTCCTTGCCGTGGTCCGGGTACGGGCGGGCGTCGCCGACAGCCTTGAAAATCACCCGGCCACCATAGGCGCATGCCGTGCGGCGGGCATCGTCGTGCCCGCGCGGTGGGCATCCGCCCACCCGCTCGGGCG
The DNA here is from genome assembly GCF_036554925.1 of Pedococcus sp. NCBI lineage: Bacteria > Bacillati > Actinomycetota > Actinomycetes > Micrococcales > Intrasporangiaceae > Pedococcus > Pedococcus sp. Next base: position 10,196 of record NZ_DATBMI010000122.1, on the reverse strand, counting down.
CGCTGCGGCGCGCCGGTCGCGACACTAGAGTGCCGAGCGTGAGCGACGACGCGCAGCAGCCGGAAGCCACGACCGCAGTGGCTGCCCAGGTCGACGAGATCCGGCGCGGATACGCCTTCGAGGGCGGCGCACTCGTCTTCGGCGCGGCAGTGGTCGACGGCCAGGCGCACCCCGACGCGCCGGTGCGGGTGCCACTGTCGACACTCAACCGGCACGGCCTGGTCGCGGGGGCCACCGGCACCGGCAAGACCAAGACCCTCCAGCTCATGGCCGAGCAGCTCTCCGCCCAGGGCGTGCCGGTCTTCCTCGCGGACATCAAGGGCGACCTGTCGGGCATGGCATCGCCGGGCGTGGCCAACGACCGCATCACCTCGCGGGCGCAGGACGTCGGGCAGGAGTGGACGGGCACGGCATACCCCACCGAGTTCCTCTCCCTGGGCGGGCTGGGCGCGGGCACCCCGATCCGGGCGACCGTGACCTCGTTCGGGCCGACCCTGCTCTCCAAGGTGCTCGGTCTCAACGAGACCCAGGAGTCCAGCCTTGGCCTGGTCTTCCACTACGCCGACAAGAACGGCCTCGCCCTGCTCGACGTCAAGGACCTGCGGGCCGTCATCTCGCACCTCACCTCCGACGAGGGGAAGGCCGACCTCAAGGCCCTCGGAGGGCTGTCGTCGGCGACTGCCGGCGTGATCCTGCGGGAGCTGGTCACCTTCTCCGACCAGGGCGCCGACGTGTTCTTCGGCGAGCCGGAGTTCGACACCGCCGACCTGCTGCGCACCGCCGGTGACGGCCGAGGCATGGTGACGTGCCTCGAGCTCCCTGCCCTCCAGGACCGGCCGCAGCTGTTCTCGACGTTCCTGATGTGGCTGCTCGCGGACCTCTTCCAGGACCTGCCCGAGGTGGGCGACCTCGACAAGCCGAAGCTGGTGTTCTTCTTCGACGAGGCGCACCTGCTCTTCGACGAGGCGAGCAAGGCGTTCCAGGACGCGATCGAGCAGACCGTGCGGCTGATCCGCTCCAAGGGTGTGGGGGTCTTCTTCGTCACGCAGAGCCCCAAGGACGTTCCCGCTGACGTGCTCGCCCAGCTCGGCAACCGGGTGCAGCACGCGCTGCGTGCCTTCACCCCCGACGACGCGAAGGCACTCAAGGCCGCGGTGTCGACCTACCCGCACACCGACTACGACCTCTCGAAGCTGCTGACCTCCCTCGGCACCGGCGAGGCCGTGGTGACGGTGCTCTCCGAGCGGGGCGCACCCACCCCGGTCGCGTGGACCCGGATGGTCGCCCCGCAGTCGCTGATGGCCCCCAGCGACCCGGCGCACGTCGAGGAGCTCGTCGCCGGGTCCGCGCTGGCAGCGAGGTATGCCGCCGTGGCGGACCGCGAGTCGGCCTACGAGCTGCTGCAGGCCAGGCTCACGAAGGTGCCGGCGGAGGAGCCCCGGCCGGCACCGGCTCCGGTTCCCGGGCCGTTGGCGAGCCCTCCCCGAGAGCCGGCCCGACGTCAGCCGAAGGAGGAGCCGAGCATGGTCGAGCAGGTCGTGCAGTCCAGCGCCTTCAAGTCGATGCTGCGCTCCGCCGGCACCGTCATCGGCCGGGAGATCACCCGGTCGATCTTCGGCACCGCACGACGCCGCCGCTGACCCCCTCGGGGCGATCGGCGTTGCCCACGCGCCCGAGGTCGGACTCGCCGCACGATCGTCGGGTCAGCCGAGGACGGCGGCGACGAGCAGGATGACCGGCACGGCGCCGACGGTGGTGATGAGGATCGTGTCGCGTGCCAGCACGGTCGCCCGGTCGTAGCGGGTGGCGTGGACGAAGATGTTCTGCGCCGTCGGCAGCGCAGAGGTGACGACCACCGCGAGCAGGGCATGGCCGTCGACGCCGAGCAGGTAGCGGGCGACGAGGAAGGCCACGAGCGGCTGCACGACGAGCTTGAGCGTCGAGGTGGTGGCGACCTCCGCAGCCGAGCCGCCGGCCCCCAGGCCCGGCCCGAGCCGCAGGGCGATCCCGTAGGCGAGCAGCATCGCCGGGACCGCCATGTTGCCGACGAGCTCGAGCGGGTCCTGCACCGCCGTCGGCAGGGTCCATCCCGTCAGGGCAAGGGCCAGGCCGATGAGCGAGCCCACCGTGAGGGGGTTGGTGAACGGCCGGGCCAGGGTCTGCAGCAGCCGGGGCCGGCCGGCGCGGGTGTCGGCGTCGAGCAGCGCGAGGGCAAGCGGCTGGAGGACCAGCAGCTGGAGCAGCAGCGTGGGTGCCACCAGGGCCGCGTCGCCGAGGACGTAGGAGGCGACCGGGATGCCGAGGTTGCCGGCGTTGACGTAGCTGCACGCCAGGGCGCCGATGGTGGTGTGGCCCAACCCCCGGTGCCACACCAGCCGGGCCAGCGCCGCGTAGACGGCCACCGGCACCAGCACCGCCGCCACGGTGGCGACGAGGTTGAGCGAGAGCACGGCGGACACGTCGGCCGCCCCCAGGGTGACGATCATCAGCGCCGGGCTGGCCACGAAGAAGGCCAGCCGGGACAGCAACCGCTGGGCGGACTCGTCGAAGACCTGCAGGTGGGCGAGCAGGGCGCCGAGCGCGATGACCAGGCCGATCGTCGCGAACCCGTCGAACACCCCTTGCACCTGCGTGATTCTGCCGTCCCCGAGGGCGGCTGCGTTGCCGGGTCCGCATCGTGGGGAAGCGTGCTCGCGCCCCGCCGGCGCTCAGCCGACTGCGGCGCTCCTGCCGGTGAAGGCCAGCAGTCGCGTGCCGGCCGGTGCGTGGGCGTCACACGTCAGCGCCGGTGCGAACCGGCCCGCCCGGTCCGCCTCCGTCACGAGCGCGGGAGCGGCCGCGAGCAGCTCTTCGGCCAGGGCCTCCGGAAGCGGCCGGTCCTGCCCGCACGCGCGGGCGACGTCCCAGCCGTGCACCGCGATCTCGAGGGCGCCGGTGACAGCGACGATCCCGGCGGGGAGCGTGTGGCCGCCGACGGTCACGCGGGCCCCCTCGGGCAGGTGGCTCCACGTGGCGAGGAGCCGGCACGCCTGGTCGCGCAGAGAACCCACGACCGCCACGCACGGCCCCTCGCGGTGGGCGACGGGCAGCGGCTGCAGGCCGACGCGGCCCAGGACGACGGCGTCGAGGAGCGCCTCGAGGGAGTCGTCCATGTGGACCAGGAGGGCGGCAAGGTCCCACTCGAGGCAGGGTGTCGGTCGCCACAGGCTGTCCGGCGTCACCAGGGCCAGGCTCGCCCGGGTGTAGGCGATCGCCCTTTCGAGCAGCTCCGTGCCGGCCGCCACGCTCGTGGCCTCCGGCGAGGCGGTCATGGCCGGTCGACGGGCGCCGGCGCCTCGGCGTCGAGGGAGTCCGGCAGGCCGAACAGCGGGAAGAGCCGCAGGTCGAAGAAGGCGGTGACGTGGGAGAGCGCGCCGTCGCGCACCTCGAGCACCTGGAGCTGGAACGGCTCGAACCTGCCGTCCCGCAGGATGTACATCCCGTAGGCGGGCTGGCCGTTCGCGCTCGTGGGCACCATGCGCAGCTCGTCCGGCCCGGCCGGGCAGTTGACGTCGACGAGCCTGCCGATGGCCTCCGCCCCCTGGTACCAGCCGACGAAGGGCGGCATCTCCCACAGGGCGTCGTCGGCGCACACGGAGACGATCGCCTCGATGTCCTTGCGCTCGATGGCCCGGGCGTAGCGGTCGAGCAGGGCCCGCTGGCCCGGGTCCGAGGGCTCCACGACGTCGGACTCGGACAGGCCGGCCCTGTCCAGCTGGGCCCTGGCCCGCTGCAGTGCGCTGTTGACCGAGGCGGTGCTGGTGTCGAGGGCCTCGGCCACCTCGGCCGCGGACCAGCGCAGCACCTCGCGGAGGATGAGCACTGCGCGCTGCCGTGGGGGCAGGTGCTGGAGGGCCGCGATCAGGGCGAGTCGCACCCCGGCGCGCCCGTCGACGATGCTGGCGGGATCCTGCGGGTTCGCGACCAGGGAGTCGGGCACGGGCTCCAGCCACGGCACCTCGGTCCGCTCGATGAGCGGTGCGTCGGGGTCGGTCGCCGGGGCACCGAGCCCCGTGGGCAGCGGCCGGCGGGCCCGGCCATCGAGGGCCGAGAGGCAGGCGTTCGTGGCGATCCTGTGCAGCCAGGTGCGGATCGAGGCCCGGCCCTCGAAGCCGTGGTAGGCGCGCCAAGCGCGCAGGAAGGTCTCCTGGACGAGGTCCTCCGCGTCATGCGTCGAGCCCATCATCCGGTAGCAGTGTGCGAACAGCTCCCGCCGGTAGGCCTCAGCCTCCGTGAGGAAGTCGTCCGCCACCCGGGTCTCGGTCACACTCATGACTGTACTGACGTCGGCCGGTGCGCGAACTCATCGCGCGAACGACGATGAGATCTGGGTGGGCTGGTCAGCCCCGCGGACGCAGCACCGGGCCCAGCGCGTCGAGGACCCCCGCGTCCTCGATCGTCCCGGGGACGGCCGGGGTCCGGCCGTCGGCGATCTCGCGCATCGTCTTGCGCAGGATCTTCCCGGAGCGCGTCTTCGGCAGCGCGCCGACGATGTCGACCTGGTGCAGCGCGGCCACGGCGCCGACCTCGTCCCGCACCCGCTGCACCAGCTCGGCGCGGATCCGCTCGCCGTCGGCAGTGGCGTCGATGCCGGACTTCACGACCACCAGGGCCCGGGGCACCTGGCCCTTGAGCTCGTCGGCCACCCCGATGACCGCGCACTCGGCGACCGCCTCGTGCCCCGCCAGGGCCGCCTCGATGGCGCCGGTCGACAGCCGGTGGCCGGCGACGTTGAGCACGTCGTCGGTGCGACCCATGACGAAGAGGTAGCCGTCCTCGTCGACGCGCCCGCCGTCGCCGGTGAGGTAGTACCCGTCGAACGCGCTGAGGTAGCCGCCGACGTACCGCTCGTCGTCCTGCCACAGCGTCGGGAGCGTGCCCGGGGGAAGGGGGAGCCGGAGGCAGATGGCGCCTTCGGTGCCGGCAGGCACCGGTGAGCCGTGCTCGTCGAGCACCTCCACGGCATACCCGGGCAGGGGCACCGACGGAGAGCCCGGCTTGACCGGCATCGGCTCGAGGCCGCGGGGGTTGGCGGCGATGGGCCACCCGGTCTCGGTCTGCCACCAGTTGTCGATGACGGGCACGCCCAGCACCTTCGTGGCCCACTCGTAGGTGTCCGGGTCCAGGCGCTCGCCGGCGAGGAAGACGGTCTCGAGGGTGGACAGGTCGTAGCCCTGCATCAGCTCGCCGCCCGGGTCGTCGCGCTTGATCGCGCGGTAGGCGGTCGGCGCCGTGAACATCGCCTTGACGCCGTGGTCGCTGATGACGCGCCAGAAGGCGCCGGCGTCCGGGGTGCCCACCGGCTTGCCCTCGTAGAGCACCGTCGTCGCCCCCGTCAGCAGGGGTGCGTAGACGATGTACGAGTGCCCGACCACCCAGCCGACGTCGCTGGCCGTGAACCACACGTCGCCGGGGCCGATGCCGTAGACGTTCTCCATCGACCACCGCAGCGCGACGGCGTGGCCCCCGTTGTCGCGCACGATCCCCTTCGGCCGGCCCGTGGTGCCCGACGTGTAGAGGACGTACAGCGGGTCGGTGGCCGCGACCTCGACGCACCCGGCCGGCTCGGCGTCGGCGACGAGCTCGTGCCAGTCGATCTCCTCCCAGTCCGTGTCGCGCTCACCGACCGCGGCGCGAGCCTGCTCACGCTGCAGCACGATGACGGACTCCGGCTTGTGGCTGCTGCGGTCCAGAGCGGCGTCCAGCATCGGCTTGTACTCGACCACCCGCGTCGGCTCGATGCCGCAGGAGGCGGTGACGACCACCACGGGTGCCGCGTCCTCGATCCGCACCGACAGCTCGGCCGGGGCGAACCCGCCGAAGACGACCGAGTGGATCGCGCCCAGCCGGGCGCAGGCGAGCATCGCGACGACGGCCTCCGGCACCATCGGCATGTAGATGACGACCCGGTCGCCCTTCTCGACGCCCAGCGAGCTCAGCGCGCCGGCGAAGGTTGCGACCTCGTCCAGCAGCCCGGCATACGTGATGGTCCGCCTGGCCCCGGTGACCGGGCTGTCGTAGAGCACCGCCGCCTGGTCGCCGCGCCCTGCCGCGACGTGTCGGTCGAGGGCGTTGAAGCAGGTGTTCAGCGTGCCTCCGGTGAACCACCGGTAGAACGGCGGGCGGTCGTCGTCCAGCACGCGAGGCGGCGGGGTGGTCCAGTCGATGGCCTCCGCCGCGCGACCCCAGAACGCCGTGGGGTCCTCGAGGCTCTCCCGGTATGCCGCTGCGTAGGCGCTGTCAGTCATGTCGTCATCGTGGGGGGTGGGCAGCGCCTCCGCCAGAGGTTGGGCCGTTCCGTGCGGTGGAGCCCACGTGTGCGACGACGAGCGGTCACCGTCGTGCGACCCGTGACGGGCCTCGTGGGCATGCGGGACTTGACGCTCTCTTGACCAAACCCTGACGCGACGGGTCATTGCCCACACCCGCACGACGTAGGTAAATTCCAAAGCGGTACAGAAGTGCGTCAATGGTTCACAATGTCGTGGAGGTCCCCATGCCCAGGTCCGCACCCAGTCGCCGCAGTGTTCTCGCAGGGGTCACGGCGACCGCCCTGCTCGGGGCCGGGGTCCTGCCGTCCCTGGCCTCCGCGGCCTCGGCGGCACCAGCGCAGGGTGCAGTGGTGTCGGGCGAGCACGGCTGGGTCACGTCGACGCTGGCGCGGATGACGCTCGAGCAGAAGGTCGGGCAGCTGTTCATCCAGAACGTCTACGGGTCCGACGCCACGACCCCCGACGCTCGCAACGTCCCGCTGTACGGCGTGGCCACCCCCGCCGAGGTCGTGCAGAAGTACCACCTGGGCGGCGTCATCTACTTCGCGTGGACCGACAGCGTGAAGAACCCCGACCAGATCACGGCGCTGTCCAACGGCCTCCAGAAGGCGTCGCTCGAGCAGGACGCCGAGGCGCCCCGGGTCGGCGTGCCCCTGCAGGTCGCGATCGACCAGGAGCAGGGCGTCGTCACCCGTATCGGCCCGCCCGCGACGCAGTTTCCCGGCTCGATGGCCCTCGGTGCGGGCCGCAGCGTGGACGACGCGCGCGCCGCTGCCGGCATCACGGGCGAGGAGCTGCGTGCCATGGGTGTCAACACCAACTTCGCCCCGGTCGCGGACGTCAACGTCAACGCCCTCAACCCGGTGATCGGCACCCGGTCGTTCTCCTCCGACCCGGCCCTCGCCGCGCAGATGGTGGGCGCGCAGGTGGCCGGCTACCAGCAGGACGGTGACGTCTCCACGTCGGCGAAGCACTTCCCCGGCCACGGCGACACCGCCACCGACAGCCACGTGGCCTTCCCGGTCATCACGCACACCCGCGATCAGTGGGAGCGGATGGACGCGCCGCCGTTCAAGGCGGCGATCGCCGAGGGCATCGACATGATCATGACGGCCCACCTGGCCTTCCCGGCGCTCGACGACTCCGGCGACCCCGCGACGCTGAGCAAGCCGATCATGACCGGCGTGCTGCGTGAGGAGCTCGGCTTCGAGGGCGTCATCGTCACCGACTCGCTCGGCATGCAGGGCGTCCGGGACCGCTACGGCGACGCCGAGGTCGCCGTGCGCGCGCTGGAGGCGGGCGTCGACCAGCTGCTCATGACCCCGGCCATGGACGAGGCGTATGCCGCGGTGCTGGCGGCCGTGCGCAGCGGCCGGATCAGCGAGGCTGCCCTGCACGAGAAGGTGCGGCGCGTCCTGTCGCTGAAGTACCAGCGGGGCCTCGTCGCCCGCCCGTACGCCGACCCGGCCGGCGTCGCATCGGTGGTCGGGACCCCGGAGCACCTCGCCACCGCCGACGCGATCACGGACCGCACCACCACCCTGGTGAAGAACGACCAGACCACCCTGCCGCTGTCCGTCGGCGGGAAGAAGGTGCTCGTCGCCGGGTACGGCGTCGGTGTCACCTCGACCCTGGCCGGTGCCTTCGACGCGCAGGGCGCGACGTCGACGGTGCGCCAGACCGGCACCTCACCCACGGACGCCCAGGTCGCCGACGCCGTCGCGGCGGCACAGGCCAGCGACGCCGTGGTCGTCTCCACGATGAAGGCCTGGGACACCAAGGTCACCGACAAGCGCGGCGGCCAGCAGAAGCTGGTCAAGGCCCTGCTCGCGACGGGCAAGCCGGTGGTCGTGGTCGCCACCCGCGACCCCTACGACATCGCGTACTTCACCGACGCGCCGACCTACCTGGCGACCTACTCGTACAGCCCGGTCGCCATCGACGCCGTGGCCCGCGTCATCACGGGGCAGGTGGCCCCCAGCGGGAAGCTTCCGGTCAGCATCCCGGTGGCGGGGGACCCGACCAGGGTGCTCTACCCGTTCGGCCACGGCCTGGGCTACTGACGCCTCACCCCATCGCGGTTCGGGGTATTGCCGCGGGCTATTGCGCTCGCTAATACCCCGAACCGCGCAGAGACAGACTCGGAGGACACCGACATGACCAGCCTCAACCGCCGCCAGCTCCTGACCGCAGGCGCCCTCGGCGCCGCTGCCGTGCCACTGGCGGCCACCACCTCGCAGGCCGCCACCCGCCCGGCCGTGTCGCCGGCCGCTGCTGCGGGACGGGCCACCTACCCGTCGCGACCGGTGACCCCGGGCGCCGACCGCGCCGCGGCCGAGGGCTGGTCCGCCCTCGCGGGCCGCAAGGTCGGCATCATCACCAACCCGACCGGCATCCTCACGAACCTGCGGACCATCGTCGACGAGATGCACGAGGCCGGATCGGTCGACATCAGGGGCGTGTTCGGTCCCGAGCACGGCTTCCGGGGCACGGCGCAGGCCGGTGACTCCGAAGGCACGCACACCGACCCGCGCACCGGCATCACGGTCTACGACGCCTACGGCGCCGGCACCGACAAGATGGCCTCGATGTTCCGCACCGCCGGGGTCGACACGGTCGTCTTCGACATCCAGGACGCCGGCGCCCGCTTCTACACCTACATCTGGACGATGTACACGGCCATGAAGGCCGCGGTGCAGACCGGGGCCCGGTTCGTGGTGCTCGACCGTCCCAACCCCATCGGGGGCACGGCCCGCGGGCCGATGATGACCACCGCCTACACCTCGGGCGTGGGGGCCAAGGAGATCGTCCAGGCGCACGGCATGACGGTCGGGGAGCTGGCCCGGTTCTTCGACGGCGAGTTCCTCGAGGCGGAGGTCGGCGCCCGGCTCACCGAGCTGCAGGTCGTCGAGGTGAGCGGCTGGCGCCGCGACATGCCGTATGCCGCGACCGGGCTCCCGTGGGTCATGCCGAGCCCCAACATGCCCACCCCCGACACCGCGCTGGTCTACCCCGGCACCGGGATGTTCGAGGGCACCAGCCTCTCCGAGGGCCGCGGCACCACGCGCCCGTTCGAGCTGGTGGGCGCGCCGTTCGTCGACTACCGCTGGGCCGAGCGCCTCGCCGGCCTCGACCTGCCGGGCGTGGGTTTCCGCGAGGCCTACTTCAACCCGACGTTCAGCAAGCACCAGGGCAAGGTCTGTGGTGGCGTGCAGGTGCACATCACCGACCCGCGCACCTTCGACCCGATGCGGGTCGGCGTGGAGATGCTGGTCGCTGCCCGGGCGCTCTACACCGACTTCGCGTGGCGCAAGGACACCTGGGACGCGGCCCGGCCGTACTGGATCGACAAGCTGACCGGCTCCACGAGGCTGCGCGACCAGATCACGGCCGGCGCCTCCGCCGACGAGGTCGTGGGTGCCTGGCGCGACGAGCTCGCCGCGTTCGACCGTCGCCGCCAGCAGTACCTCATCTACCGCGGCCCGGCCGCCTGACCTGGAAGAGCAGGGGAAGAGCAGATGCGGGTGCGAGCCCTGGCTGCCGCCGTCGCGGTCGGTAGCGTCCTCACCACCATGACGACAGCGACCGCCGCGACGGCCGACGACTTCAGCAAGCCGTTCCAGGGCTTCGCCCCCGCGAACACCGTGCTGCGCGACGCCACCCCGCAGGCGGTGGGCCTCGACCCGGCGCCCATCGAGGACGCCGTGGCACAGGTCCGTGGGCACGAGCAGGCGCCCGAGGGTGGGCACCCCCTGTATGCCGGCGCCGTGGCTGTGATGGGCCACGACGGCGCCGTCGTGGCGAAGGACGCCAGTGGCTTCGCGCTCCGCTACGCGAACGCCACGACGGAGCTGCCCCGCGAGCAGTGGGTCCCGATGCGCGAGG
>NZ_DATBMI010000157.1:0-2338 GCF_036554925.1 Pedococcus sp. | reverse complement strand
GTGGTCGGTGACGTGGTCGAGCTGCCCGGCTGGCGGGTCAGCGTGCTCGCGATGGACGGCATGCGGGTCGACCGGCTGCGGTTCGAGCCCCTCGAGGAGCCGGGGGCCGGCGCGGAGCACGCCCCGCAGGCCGCCGCGGCGGGGGAGGAGTCCTGATGGGCCTCGCCGTCTGGATCACGATCCTCCTGCTGCTGCTCAACGCGTTCTTCGTCGGCGCCGAGTTCGCGGCGATGGCGGCACGGCGCTCGCAGCTCGAGCCCCTCGCCGCCGGCGGCTCGCGCCGGGCGCAGATCTGCCTCGACGCGCTGGAGCAGATGGGCTCGCTGCTCGCCTGCGCCCAGCTCGGCATCACGGTGTGCTCGGTGCTGCTCGGCGCGATCTCCGAGGCGGCGCTCCACCACACGCTGGTGCCGCTGCTGGAGGGAGCCGGGGTGCCCGAGGCCCTCGCCGACGGCACCGCCCTCGCGCTGGCCCTGCTCATCGTCATCTACCTGCACGTGGTGGTCGGCGAGATGATCCCCAAGAACCTCGCGATCGCCGGGCCCGAGCGCTCGGCCCTGGTGCTCGTGCCGATGCTGGTGTTCGTGACGCGGGCGCTGCGGCCCCTGATCCGGGTCATGGAGGCCATCGCCAAGGCCATCGTGCGGCTGATGCGGGTCCAGCCCAAGGACGAGATCGCGTCGGCGTTCACGGCCGAGGAGGTGCAGCACATCGTCACCGAGTCGCACCGCGAGGGACTGATCGAGGAGGAGCAGCGCGGCCTCGTGGGCGCGGCGCTCGAGTTCAGTGACAAGGACGCGATCGACGTGGCCGTGCCCCTGGACTCCCTCGTGACGCTCCCGCTGACCGCGACGCCCGATGACGTCGAGCGCCTGGTCGCCAAGCGCGGGTTCTCGCGGTACCCGCTGGTCGACGCCTCCGGGACGCTGGCGGGGTACCTCCACCTCAAGGACGTGCTGTACGCCGACGACACGGAGCGCCATCTGCCGGTGCCGGTCAAGCGGGTGCGGCGGCTCGCGACGGTGCAGCCCGACGACGAGGTGGAGGAGGTGCTGGCGACGATGCAGCGCACCGGCGCCCACCTGGCCCGGGTCGTCGACCCGCAGGGCGCCGACCTCGGGGTCGTCTTCCTCGAGGACGTCCTGGAGGAGCTCGTCGGCGAGGTCACCGACGCCTCCCAGCGCTGACCCCCGGGCCGGCCCCTCACCCCCTTACCCGCGCACGCGGCATACCGTCGACACGCTGGGAAACGGCCCTTCGATCGACTGCGAAGGGCGAAATGCCAGCGTGTCGACGCCGAGGAAGTGGGCGAACCGGGTCAGCATCGCGTGGCGGCGACCGGCGTTGAAGAAGTCCTTCTTCGTCACCTCGATGTACTTGTGGTCGGCGTCCTCGGCCAGCAGCCGCCGGGCGATGTCGTCGTCACCGCGGTCGAAGCTTCCGAAGTGGTGATCCCCCTGGTACTCACCGATGACGCCCTGCTTGCGCCAGTAGAAGTCGGCCCAGCAGAGGAAGCCCCCGTCGTCGTGCTCGACCTTGGCGTTGAGCTCGGGCTCGGGTAGTCCGGACCGCACGAACAACAGGCGCGTGCGCGTCTCCATCGGCGAGCCCGACCCGAGGCGGATCCAGCGCAGTGCCTCCCGCAGCCTGACCGCACCGCGAGCCCGCACCCTCGCGCCGAGCGCGGTGCGCAGGGGCTCGACCGACCCCAACCGGTTCGCGACCTGGTCTCCGAGCACCACGAGGTCGTCGTGCCCGAGCAGCGGGCCGAGGTCGCACCAGGTGTCGGCCAGGCCGACGACCGGCAGGCCCTTGCGGGTGTCGGTCCCCCTCGTCTCCAGCCCGCGGTGTGGGAGGCAGCTGGCACGGAGCGTGCGGTTCAGGCCCGTTCGCCGCATGACGTGCACGGGTTCGAGGTGCTCGCGGACCGCCGGCAGGGGCAGCCCGTGGATCATCGCCGACGTGCAGTGCGAGAAGGCGATGTCGTCGGGCAGCACGAGCCGAGCTGCCTCTGCCAGCGCCACCACCCCGTCCACCGGGGCTGCAGTGCGCACCCCGTGGAAGGGTCGGCTCAGGTCGCTGCCCCGCAGACGCTTGGTGCCCACCTCGAGCTCGAGCGCCTCCGACGTGGTGAACGCCCGGGAGGTGAGCTCGGCAGGCAGGGGCACACGCGGCATACCCAGAGGTTGTCGCCAACGGAGGCGGCGCCCGCCGGCTACTCCACAGGTGGATGACGAGGGGCTGGGAAAGCGCCCTGGGGAAGGCCGGGAAGGGCCGTTCGCCAGCGTGTCGACGCAAACACCCTGCGCGCCAGCGTGTCGACGCAAACACCTGCGCG
>NZ_DATBMI010000101.1:0-27549 GCF_036554925.1 Pedococcus sp. | reverse complement strand
GCGACCCGGCATACCCCGTCCCACAGGTTCGCCAAGGCCTTGCGGAGGGTCACGTCCGCGAGACGTCGGGGCGCCGGGCCGCGCAAACGGTCGTTCACGCGCTCGTCGAAAATGACGTGGGAAACAACCGAATTCGTCAGTTTCTTGCAGTCGGCTGAAAGAACCCGACAAGCCTCTGACCTGTACTGATGGGTTGTGAGGAGTTTCACGAGCGCGAAAGGGGTCTCCGGTTTCCCGGCCCTCTGACGCGGGTCTACCGTGGCAAGATCAGCGCGACCACCATGTGGACACCTCCAGGTGCCGCAGGGCGGCGCACAACCTCACTGATCCGGTGGCGAGCCGAGCAACAGGCACCGGGCGAAAGGGACGGCCGAGCAATGACGATCGAGTCGACGGAACCCGCCAAGGCGGACAACCCCAACACCGAGAGGGCGGGCGGCACGACGCACGCCCGCCTCCAGCAGTGGGTGGACGAGGTGGCCGCCCTGACCACCCCCGACCGCATCGAGTGGGTCACCGGCTCCGACGCCGAGTGGACGCGACTGACCGACAAGCTCGTCGAGGCCGGTACCTTCGTGCGCCTCAACGAGGAGAAGAAGCCGAACTCCTTCTACGCCGCCTCCGACCCGACCGACGTGGCCCGGGTCGAGGACCGCACCTACATCTGCTCCGTCGACGAGAAGGACGCCGGGCCCACCAACAACTGGATGGACCCGAACGAGATGAAGGCCATCATGCGCGACCTCTACAAGGGGTGCATGAAGGGCCGGACGATGTACGTCATCCCCTTCGTGATGGGCCACCTGAACGCCGAGAACCCGATGTTCGGCGTGGAGATCACCGACTCCGAGTACGTCGTGGTCTCCATGCGCGTGATGGCCCGCTGCGGCGTCAACGTGCTGCGCCGGATCGAGGAGCTCGGCGAGGACGCCAACTACGTCCCCGCCCTGCACTCCCTCGGCGCCCCGCTCGAGGCCGGCCAGCAGGACGTCAAGTGGCCGTGCAGCGACACCAAGTACATCGTGCAGTTCCCCGAAGAGCGCGCCATCTGGTCCTACGGCTCGGGCTATGGCGGCAACGCGCTCCTGGGCAAGAAGTGCTACAGCCTCCGCATCGCCTCGGTCATGGCGCGCGACGAGGGCTGGCTCGCCGAGCACATGCTCATCCTCAAGCTCACGTCCCCGGAGCAGCAGACCTACTACATCGCCGCGGCCTTCCCGAGCGCCTGCGGCAAGACCAACCTCGCGATGCTCAAGCCGACCATCCCCGGCTGGAAGGTCGAGACCCTCGGCGACGACATCGCCTGGATGCGCTTCGGTGAGGACGGCCGGCTGTATGCCGTGAACCCCGAGTTCGGGTTCTTCGGCGTGGCCCCCGGCACCAACGAGAAGACCAACCCGTACGCGATGGAGACCATCGCCAAGGGCAACTCGGTCTTCACCAACGTGGCCCTGACCGACGACGGCGACATCTGGTGGGAGGGCATGGAGAACAAGCCGGCCCACGCCACCGACTGGAAGGGCCAGGACTGGACGCCCGAGTCCGAGCAGCTCTCCAGCCACCCGAACAGCCGCTACTGCACCCCGATCGAGCAGTGCCCGATCCTTGCGGACGAGTACAACGACCCCAAGGGTGTGCCGATCTCGGCGATCTTCTTCGGTGGCCGCCGCGCCTCGACCATCCCGCTGGTCACCGAGTCCCGTGACTGGGTGCACGGCACCTTCATGGGCGCGACGCTCTCCTCGGAGACCACGGCCGCCGCCACCGGCGCCGTGGGCGTCGTCCGGCGCGACCCGATGGCCATGCTGCCGTTCATCGGCTACAACGCCGGCGACTACTTCCAGCACTGGATCAACGTGGGCAAGGACGCCGACGCGCACAAGCTGCCGAAGATCTTCTACGTGAACTGGTTCCGCCGCGACGAGGACGGCAACTTCGTCTGGCCCGGCTTCGGCGAGAACAGCCGCGTCCTGAAGTGGGCCATCGAGCGCATCGAGGGCAAGGCGGCCGCCGTCGAGACCCCGATCGGCCACGTGCCGACCCCGGAGGCCATCGACACCGACGGCCTCGACATGGACGCCGAGGAGCTGCGCAAGGCCCTCGAGGTCGACGTCGAGGACTGGAAGGCCGAGATCCCGCAGATCGAGGAGTGGTTCGCCAAGTTCGGCGACAACCTGCCGACCCAGCTGCGGGTCGAGCTCGACGGCCTCAAGGCGCGCCTCGGCGTGCACTGACCGACCCCGGTGTGCCGCGTGCGCGGCACACCCAGGAAGGCCCGGGACCAGTCTGGTCCCGGGCCTTGCTGTTTCCCCCGTCAGGTGCTCCGTCTCCCGCAGCGGTAGGGCTCGCGCTTCCACCACGATCGCGCGTTCCACGCCGCTGCGCGGGGCGTTTCGCCAGATCCGCAATACTGCGGACCATGGCGCCGAGCACCGGAGTGGTCTTTCCCGAGGTCGACGGCAAGCGCAGCACCTCCGCGCTGGGGCGGGCAGTCGTCGCCGACGCCCTGCGCGGCACGGACCAGGTGGGCGCGCAGGCCGCCGAGCGCGAGACGAACTGGCGTCAGGGCTACCTCACGCACTTCCGCCGGCTGGTCGAGGCGGGCCTGCTGTCCGACGACGCGGCGGCGACGATCGCCCGATCGGGTCTCGACTCGCTGCACCGACGCATGCGCGCCACCACGGCGACCGGCGACGTGCCGGTGGGCGAGGTCTTCGCCCGGGCCACCGTCGACCGGCCGCTGGAGACCGTGACCGTGCGTGGAACGGGCGCCCGAGCCCGCGAGCTGTCCGTGCCGTTCCACGGAGACCGGCTGCGCGGCGACGCGCTCCAGCGGCAGCTGGACCGGTGGACGGCCGCAGGGTCGATGGAGCCCTCGGCCGCGGAGGCGGTGCGCGAGGTCGCCGCGAACCCCGACTGGCTCGGCCTCGAGGGTGAGAGCCTCGTCGTGCTGGGCGCCGGCGCCGAGATGGGGCCACTGCGGGCGGTGCTGTCGTGGGGCGGTGACGTGGTGGCCGTCGACCTCCCCCGGCCCGAGGTGTGGCGGAGGGTCCTGGAGACCGCCCGGGGCTCCGCGGGGACCCTGCGCATCCCCGTCCCCGTCGGCTCGGGAGTCGACGACGAGCGGCTGGCCGACCACGCCGGCGCCGACCTCGTGCACGACCTGCCGACGATCGCCGACTGGCTGGGCGGGACCGAGGGACGGCTCGTGCTCGGCAACTACGTGTATGCCGACGGCGCGACGAACGTGCGGGTCTCCACCGCCGTCGACGTCCTCAGCCGGGAGCTCCTCCGCACGCGCCACGACGTCGCGCTGGCCTTCCTCGCCACCCCCACGGACGTGTTCGCGGTGCCGGCCGAGGCCGTGGAGTCCTCGACCCGCGCGTACCGGGGCCCCTCGGCCGCCATGCGCCTCGCCCGCCCGGCCCTGCGCACCGTCAGCGGTGGCCGGCTGCTCCGCCGCAACTACGCCCCCGGCTCCGACCCCGGGCTCAACGACAGTCTCGTCCCCCAGCAGGGGCCCAACTACGCCCTCGCCAAGCGACTCCAGCGGTGGCGGGCGACCGCCGCCCGTCAGGACGGCGTCACCGTGTCGCTCAACGTGGCGCCCCCGACCCGCACCCGCTCGGTCGTCAAGAACCGCGCGCTCGCCTCCGCCTACGCCGGGGCCCACCGGTTCGGGATCGAGGTTTTCGAGCCCGCGACGAGCAACACCCTCATGGCCGCCCTGCTCGTCCACGACCTGTGCTCGGGCCGGAAGCCGGACCCCTCGCCCTGGCGGGAGGAGGCGCACGGCGCGGTCCACGGCGGGCTCTGGCGCACGGCATACTCCCCGCGCAGCGCGCTGGGACTCGCCGTCGTCCTCGGGCTGGGCTCAGCACGCGCATAGCGCGCAGGCGGCCACCGTCGGCGCGCACTCCCGGCGTCGACACGCGGGCCGGACGCCGCTCGCGTCAGTGCTGGACGAGGGTGAAGGCCCCGCCCCCATCCTCGAAGTACACGATCCCGGTCCAGTCCCAGCCATCCACCTGGCCGTGGCAGACCGTGACCGCGCCCTGGTCCACGGGGGAGGAGTCGGGGCAGGTCACGTCGTCGACGAAGCTGCCGTCGTCCTCGAGCAGCCGGGTCAGCTCGTGCTGGAGCGCCGATGCCGTCGTCGAGCCGTTCACCGGCTGCACGTCGCCGGTCAGCACCCAGGACGGGGCCAGCTCGGACCCCACGAACGTGGCGATGCCCAGACCGAGGACGCCGAGCAGCGCCAGCGCCGCCATGATCACCGCCGCGATGGCGAGGCCGTCGCGCCGCCGGGGCTCGTACATCGGCTGGGGGTGGTGCCACGCCGGGACGGGCGCCGGGTAGGAGCCGTACGCGCCGCCCATGGGGGGTGGGGGCGACGGGACACCGGGCATGCCGGCGGGCATGGCGGGCAGGGCACCACCGGGCGGGTGGAGGGGTGTGGACACGGACGGGCTCCCTCGGTCGGTCTGCCGGCACACTGTGGCAGAACGCGACCTCCCAGAGGTGGAGAACCCGCACGGCCGCGCCCCGGGTTGTCCGGTGGGTTGTCGGATGGGCTGTCGGGCGGGCTGTCGGGCGCGTGAGGGCGCACCCGGTCCGCCGTGCGAGAGCGGAGGACTGCGGTGGTACGTGGTCAGCGGTGGAGCGAGGCGCTGGGCGCGCCGGGTCAGGGCTTGGCCGCCGCCTTGACCGCCAGGACGGCGCAGGGAGCGTCGAGCAACACCTGCTGGGCGGTGCTGCCCATGAAGAGCTTCCCCACTGGCGAGCGGCGACGCAGGCCGATGACGATCAGGTCGACCTCGCGCTCCCCCGCGACGCGGAGGATCTCCTCGGCGGCGGTGAGCCCCGAGGTGGGCTGCAGCACCTCGTGCTGCAGCCCGGCCTCGGTCAGCTCCTTCTCGATCGCCTCGAGGTCCTCGGCCTTGGCGAAGCTGGGCTTCGCGTAGTTGCCGGACTCACCGGTGTTGACGACCACCAGGGGCACTCCCCGCAGCACCGCCTCGTCCTTGGCCCGCTCGAAGGCGGCCACCCCCTCGGGCGAGGGGATGTAGCCGACGAGGATGGTCTGGCTCATCCCGCCTCCTCCGGAGAGAGCTTCTTGGCACCGGTCATGATCGCCACGCCCTCGCCCATGTCATGGGACTGCGGGGTGATGACCCCCGCCCGGGCCCCGAGCCGCTGGATGTGGATGCGGTCGGCGACCTCCCAGACGTGGGGCATGTTGTGGCTGATGAGGATGATCGACAGGCCCTTGTCGCGCAGCTGCTTGATCATGTCCAGGACCATCCCGGACTCCTTCACGCCGAGGGCGGCGGTGGGCTCGTCGAGGACGACCACCGTGCTCCCGAACGCCGCGGCGCGGGCGACCGCGACGGCCTGGCGCTGACCGCCGGAGAGCGTCTCGACGGCCTGGCTCATGTTCTGGATGGTCTGGATGCCGAGGTTCTGGACCGACTCCCCGGCCCGCTTCTCCATGCCCTTCTTGTCGAGCATCCGGAACACCGAGCCGAGCGGCCCCTTGCGACGCTCCTCCCGGGCGAGGTACAGGTTGCTCGCGATGTCGAGGGCAGGGATGACCGCCAGCTGCTGGTAGACGGTCTCGATGCCGGCGTCGCGGGCATCCTGCGGCTTCTTGAAGTGCACGGGCCGCCCGTTCATCGTGATCTCACCGGAGTCCGCGACGTAGGCGCCGGTGAGGCACTTGATGAGGGTCGACTTGCCGGCACCGTTGTCACCGATGACCGCGAGGACCTCACCGGGGTAGAGGTCGAGGTCGACCCCGTCGAGGCCGACGACACGGCCGAAGGTGATGACGAGCTTGCGGGCGGACAGGATGGGGTCCTTGCCGTAGATGTCTTCCTTGCCGGTCGGGACGCCCCCGTGGGCGACGTGCAGCGTGGACGCGGTCATGCCTTCACCTTCCTGATCCACTGGTCGACGGCGACGGCCACGATGACGAGGACGCCGGTCGCGAGGACGCGCCACTGCTGGTCGACACCCATCTGGGAGAGCCCGAACTGCAGGGTCTGGACGATGAGCGCACCGATGAGCGTGCCGATGAGCCGGCCCCGGCCGCCGAACAGGCTGGTGCCACCGATGACCACGGCGGTGATGCTCTGCAGGTTGGCGTCCGGGACGGCGTTGGGCGTCGCGGCCCCGGCGCGCCCGATGAGGACCCAGGCGGCGAGGCCGTAGATGAGCCCGGCGACCGTGTAGACGGCCAGCAGGATGCGCTTGCTGGGCACGCCCGAGAGGCGAGCCGACTCCGGGTCGTCACCGACGGCGTACACGTAGCGGCCCCAGGCCGTCTGGGACAGGACGAACCCCACGACCGCGTAGATGAGGACCACGACGACGATGCCCCAGGTGAGACTGAGGCCGCCGATCGTGAAGCCCTCGCCCAGGAAGTTCAACAGGGCGGGCAGGTGGTCCGCCTGGATGCTCGCGCCACCGGAGTAGAGCAGGGCGATGGCCGTGAAGATGCTCAGCGTGCCCAGCGTGACGATGAACGGCGGCAGGTTGATCCGGGTCACCAGGAGGCCGTTGAGGGCGCCGGCACCCGTGGCGAGCAGGACGCCGATGGCCAGGGCGAGGAACCCCGGCATGCCGTCGTCCCTGGCGAGGGAGGCCATCACCATCATCGACAGCACCATGATCGCGCCGACCGACAGGTCGATGCCGGCCGTGAGGATGACGAGCGTCTGCCCCACCGCAAGGGCCGCGACGACCGCGGTCTGCTGCAGCAGGATGCCCATGGAGTTGGCGGTGAGGAAGGTCGGCGTCGCGATGAAGAAGGCGACGAAGGCGACGAAGAGCAGGAAGAGCGGGCTCAGCCACGGCCTCCGGTGCAGCTGGTGCTGCACCTTCTGGAGGGGCGACTGCTGCCGCCGGGCGAACTCGGCGGCAGCAGCGGAGCTGGTGGTCGTGGTGCTCATGGGAATCAGTTGCCCCAGCAGAGCTTGGCGCTCTCGGCCGAGGTGATGCTCTCGACGCCCTCGACGGGCTTGTCGGTCACCAGCGCGACACCCGTGTTCTTGAAGGCGAGGCCGGGGTCGGGCGTCGGCTTCTCGCCGCCGCGGGCGACCTTGGCGATCGCCTCCATGCCCTGCGTGGCCATCTTCAGGGGGTACTGCTGCGCGGTCGCACCGATCACCCCGTTCTTCACGCTGGCGACGCCGGCGCAGCCGCCGTCGACCGACACGATCGTCGCGGTCTTGCCCGCGGCCTTGAGCGCCGCGTTGGCGCCGACGGCGGTGGGCTCGTTGATCGTGTAGACGAGGTTGATGTTCGGGTTCTTGGCGAGGCACTTCTCCATCGCGGTGCGGCCGCCGTCCTCGGCGCCGTTCCCGGCCTCGTTGCAGACGATGGTGTAGTCGCCGCCCTTGCCGCCGGTGTACTTGCCGGTCTTGGCCTCGTCACCGTTCTTCTTGGGGTCGTTGACCGGGATGCCCATGCCCTCGAGGAAGCCCTGGTCGCGGTCGTAGTCGACCGAGACGATCTTGTCGCTGAACAGGTCGAGCAGGGCGATGACGGCCGGTTTGCCGTCGAGCGTGGCGGCCGCCCACTGGCCGTCGAGCTTGCCCGCCTCCCGGTTGTCCGTGGCGAAGGTGATGTCGACGGTGTCGGCCGGGTCCGGCGGGGTGTCGAGGGCGATCACGTACAGGCCCGCGTCGCGGGCCTTCTTGATCGCGGCGTTGACGCCGGTGCTCATCGGGGTGATGAGGATGCCCTTGTCGCCGCGGGCGATGGCGTCCTCGATCGCCGTGATCTGGCCCTGGTCGTCGCCCTCCTGCTTGCCCGAGGCGACGGTCAGCTTGACGTTGTTCTTCGCCGCGTCGGCCTTGGCGCCCTCCTGCATGGCGACGAAGAACGGGTTGGTCGAGTCCTTGGTGATGAGGACGACGCCTACCGGCGACTCGCCCCCGCCGCCGGCCGAGTCGGAGGACGAGCCCCGGTTGCAGGCCGCCACCCCCACGGCCGTCGAGAGGGCCGCGACGGTGGCGATCCCTGCGCGCAACGTGCGCCGGCCGAGGAGGGCCTTCGCAGGTGCGGTGTGCTGTGCGTGAGCCATGGCTGACTCCCTTCCCGGGGTAACCCCCTGTGACAACGTTGTCGTTAACTTGTATAGACCGCCTCTTGGCACAGAGTCAAGACTCCTGTACAAACTGACACGTGAATGCGACATCGTTGTCAAAGGCCTCGGCCCGACGCCCGCGCGCGACCATGCGGGACGTCGCTGCACTTGCCGGGGTGAGCCTGAAGACGGTGTCGCGGGTGGTCAACGCCGAGGCCGGCGTCTCCACGGACGTGCGCACGCGGGTCGAGCGGGCCATCGGCCAGCTCGGCTACCAGCACAACCTGGCCGCGAGCAACCTGCGCCGGGCGAACGCGCGCACGGGGACGGTCGGCGTCCTGCTCCAGGACGTCAGCAACAGCTTCTCGGCCAGCCTGCTGCGCTCCCTCGAGGACGCTGCCCGTGCGCGCGACGTCGCGATCCTCGCGTCCAGCCTCGACGAGGAGGCCGAGCGTGAGCGCACCCTCGTCGGCAGCCTCGTGCGCCGCCGGGTCGACGGTCTGGTGCTCATGCCCGCCACCCACGTGCAGGACTACCTTGCCGACGAGCTGCGCAGCGGGCTTCCGGTGGTCTTCGTCGACCGCACCCCCCACGGCATCGACGCCGACTCGGTGACCGTCGACAACCGGGGTGGCGCCGTGACCGGGACGGCCCACCTCATCGACCAGGGCCATCGGCGCATCGCCTACCTCGGCGACCTCCCGACGATCGAGACCGCCGCCGCCCGTCTCGCCGGGTTCCGGCAGGCGCATGCTGCTGCCGGCCTCGAGGTCGACCCGCGCCTCGAGGTCTCCGGCCTCCGCTCCGAGGAGGCGGCCCGGGCCTCGGTCACGGCACTGCTCGCTCTCGACGAGCCACCCACGGCGCTCTTCGCGGCACGCAACTCCCTTGCCATCGGCGCGGTCCAGGCGCTGCGAGCCCAGGGCCGCACCCGCGACATCGCCCTGGTCGGCTTCGACGACTTCCCGCTGGCCGACGTGCTCGACCCGGCACTGACGGTCCTGCGCCAGAACGTGCGCCGGATCGGTGCCGAGGTGGCACGGATGCTCTTCGCCCGGCTGGACGGCGACGACTCGCCGCCGCGGCACGTGGTGATCGAGCCGGTGCTCGTGGTCCGCGGCTCGGGTGAGATCAAGCCCTAGTCCGCGCCGCCAGGAGGCGTTGCGAGGCGAGGGGGCGCACCGACGACCGGCAGGGCGGAAGCACGAGATCCGTTGCGCCAGAGTCGGATGCCGTCGTGCCGGCCCGGCGGACGGGTCGCCGGATGGAGGCGAGGAGGCGACGCGTCATGTCGTCGTCGCCCCGGCTCCCGGGTCCGCCTGCTGGCCGTCGGGGAGCTGACCTCCGGGCAGCCGGCCACCTTGTCCCTGCTGGTCGCCGGGGAGCTGACCTCCGGGCAGCTGGCCGCCTTGGCCCAGTTGGCTGCCGGGGGGCTGACCTCCGGGAAGCTGCTGACCGCCCGGGCCGCCCTGTCCTCCCGGTCCTCCCGGCTGGAACTGGCCACCACCGGGCACACCCCTGCCGTCGGCCACACCCGACGACCCCGCCGGCAGAGCGGCAGCGGCGCCGATCGCGCCGACCGTGGAGAACCCGATGGCCAGGGCAGCCGCGATGGCCGTCTTCTTGCCCGACCAGGCGGGCGGCGCCAGCGCCGGCGCGGTCTGGGCGGGCTCCGTTTCCTGCGGGAGCGCCACGCCCTCAGGCGGGTGGCCGTCCTCGGCCTGAGGGTCGGGGGACTGCTGCGCCGCCTGGCGGGACTGCTGCTGCGGCGGCTGCCGCCTCGGCATGGTCAGGGCGCGCGCCCAGGGCAGCGGCGCGGTGTGCTGCGCCGACTCGGCCTGCTCCGGCGTCTGCGGTGGGGTGGTCATGGTGCCTCCGTCCGTGGTCGTGTGGGAGCAGGCTGGCCGCGCACCCTGTGCAGGCCCTGTGGCAGGGGTGTCGAGCCGCTGAGGCCACACGGCACAGGCACCTCACAGGATTCGCACAGCCCAGCAGTGGCGCCGTCTCAGGGACCGACGGTTTGCTGGGTCCATGACCTCGCAGAAGCCGGCGCCAGGGCCCACCCGTTTGCATCGCCCCGACGGCTCACCCGTCCGGGTCCTCGTCGTCGACGACGAGCACAACCTCACCGAGCTGCTCAGCATGGCGCTGCGCTACGAGGGGTGGGAGGTGCGCACGGCGAGCACCGGGTCCGCCGCCGTGCGCGCAGCCCGCGAGTTCGAGCCCGACGCCGTGGCGCTGGACATGATGCTGCCCGACTTCGACGGCCTGGAGGTCCTCCGGCGGATGCGGGCCCACAACCCGGCGGTCCCGGTTCTCTTCCTCACCGCCAAGGACGCGGTCGAGGACCGCGTCAACGGCCTCACGGCGGGCGGTGACGACTACGTGACCAAGCCCTTCAGCCTCGAGGAGGTCGTCGCCCGGCTGCGCGCCCTCATGCGACGCACCGCCGTCGTGGCCGACGAGTCGTCCTCGGTGCTCGTCGTCGGCGACCTCACCATGGACGAGGACAGCCATGAGGTCACCCGTGCCGGCACGCCGGTCCAGCTGACCGCCACCGAGTTCGAGCTGCTGCGGTACCTCATGCGCAACCCCAAGCGCGTGCTGTCCAAGGCGCAGATCCTCGACCGGGTCTGGAACTACGACTTCGGTGGCCAGGCCAACGTCGTCGAGCTCTACATCTCCTACCTGCGCAAGAAGATCGACGCCGGCCGCGAGCCGATGATCCACACGATGCGTGGCGTGGGCTACGTCCTGAAGCCGGCACCGTGACCCTGTGGGAGCGGCTGAGGCCGTCGGGCTGGATGCTCAGCACCAAGCTCGTCGCCTCGATGCTGGCCCTCTTCCTGGCCGTCACCGTGGCCACCGGCGCCCTGACCGTCGTCGCGCTGAACAGCTTCCTGATGGCCCAGCTCGACCAGGGCGTCACGACGTCGGCCCTGCGGGTCGGCCAGCGCCCTCCGCCGCCCGGTTCGAGCCCGGAACGCCTCCCCGGCGGCGGCGGGTCGTTCCTCAACCTGAGGGTCGACAACGGCGTGGTCGAGACCAACTACGTCGCCCAGGGCAGCGAGGTCACGGCGCTGACAGAGGAGCAGATCGAGCTCATCGAGGCGGCACAGCTCGGGCCGCAGCCCAGGACCGTCGCGCTCGGCGGGTCGCTCGGCGACTACCGGCTGGTCGCCCGGCAGGGCCCCGACGGCGACACCACCGTCGCGGGCCTGCCCCTGGCGGACGTCCGCGAGACGGTGGATCGGCTCCTGTCGCTCGTCGCCGGCAGCGCCCTCGTCGGGGTGGTGGCGGCCGGGGTCGGTGGGGTCTGGCTGGTACGGCGCAACCTCGCGCCACTGCAGCGGATGGCGCACACCGCCACCCGCGTCGCGCACCTCAAGCTGGACTCCGGCGACGTGGCGCTGGCCGAGCGCGTGCCGGACGCGGACACCGACGAGCACACCGAGGTCGGGCAGGTGGGCCTCGCGTTCAACCGGATGCTCGACAACGTCGACGGCGCGTTGCAGGCCCGGCACGAGAGCGAACGGCGGGTGCGGCAGTTCGTCGCCGACGCCTCGCACGAGCTCCGGACCCCGCTCGCCTCGATCCGGGGGTATGCCGAGCTGTCGCGCCGCGAGCGCGAGCCCGTGCCCGCCTCGGTCACCCATGCCCTCGCACGGGTCGAGTCCGAGGCCGTGCGCATGTCGGCGCTCGTCGAAGACCTGCTGCTGCTCGCGCGTCTCGACGCGGGACGCCCCCTCGAGCGCACCCCGGTCGACGTGTCACTCCTCGCGGTCGACGTCGTCAGCGACGCGCACGCTGCCGCCCCGGACCACCAGTGGCGCCTCGACCTCCCCGATGAGCCGGTCGAGGTGCGCGGCGACACGCACCGGCTGCACCAGGTGGTGGCGAACCTCCTCGCCAATGCCCGCACCCACACACCGTCGGGGACGACCGTCACCACCTCGGTCATTCGCGTGGGCGACTGGGTGCGGATCGCCGTGCACGACAACGGACCCGGCGTGCCACCCGCCCTCCAGCCCAGCGTCTTCGAGCGGTTCACGCGCGGGGACGACTCCCGCAACCGCAGTGGCGGCAGCACTGGCCTGGGCTTGAGCATCGTCGCCGCCGTCGCCCAGGCGCACGGCGGCCGGGTCGAGCTGGCGAGTGCTCCCGGGGACACGACGTTCTCGGTGGTCCTGCCGTCCGGCACACCTGGCTGACGCGGGGCGGGCGGGCGAACGGGACCAGTCGGGCAGGCGGGACCGCTGCGGAGAACCCGGCTAGCGTGGGCGGATGCCACGACCCTGCCGTGTCGGCGTCCAGCTGCCCGAGGTCGAGCGCCCGGTCGGCTGGCCGGAGCTCTTCTCGATGGCCCGGACGGCCGAGTCGGCCGGCCTGGACTCGCTGTGGCTCGGCGACCACCTGCTCTACGACCTGCCCGGCGGCGTCACCCGCGGGCCCTGGGAGGTCTGGACGTCGCTGGCGGCGATCGCCGCCGTCACCGAGCGCATCGAGCTCGGCCCGCTCGTGGCCTCCACAGGGTTCCACGAGCCGGCCATGCTGGCGAAGCAGGCCGCCACCGTCGACGGGATCTCCGGGGGCCGGCTCATCCTGGGCCTCGGCGCAGGCTGGAACGAGCGCGAGTACCGCGCCTTCGGCCTCCGGTACGACCGCCGGGTCTCCCGCTTCGAGGAGGCCTTCACCATCATCCGCATCCTGCTCCGGGAGGGCCGTGTCGACTACCGGGGCACCTACCACTCCGCCGAGGACTGCGTCCTCGACCCGCGGCCGGTCCGACCCGGCGGGCCGCCGCTGGTGCTCGGGTCCGTCGGCGAGCGGATGATGCGGATCGGCCTCCCCCATGTCGACGCGTGGAACGTGTGGTGGAGCGACTACGGCAACACGCCCGACGGCTTCACCAGCGTGCGCAGCCGGGTCGAGCAGGCCGCCGCAGCAGCGGGACGAGGCCCGGGCGAGGTGGCTGCCACGGCCGCTGTGCTGGTGCAGCTCCCGGGCGGTGGTGGTCGGCTCATGGGCGACACCTACAACGCGGCGGTGCAGCCCGTACAGGGGACGCCCGAGGCGATCGCCGCCCACGTGCAGGCGATGGCCGCAGCCGGCGCGACCCACCTCCAGCTCGTGCTCGACCCGATCACCGAGGCGTCGATCGAGGTGGTCGGCGAGGCGCTGCAGCTCCTCGACCGGGACTGAGCCCCGGCCTGCAGCCCCCCGCGAGGCGTCAGGGCAAGGCACGGGCGGGGACCAGCCCAGCCACAGCAACCGCACAGCGCGCGCCCCGAGCGTGGGAGCCATGGACACCCACACCCTGCCCCGCACCAGTGCCCCCGCCGCGGGCCTGCCTGCCCTGGGCCCGACAGCGGCGACCTCCGAGCCGGTGGGCAGCGGCCCCTCCCGCCTGCAGCGCCTCTGGCGAGGGCCCGAGGCCGACCCCGCCTGGGCGCGTCCGGCCCTGATCGGCCTGCTCTTCGCCACCGCCCTGCTCTACGTCTACAACCTGACCTCGAGCGGCTGGGCCAACGCGTTCTACTCGGCCGCCGCCCAGGCAGGCAGCCAGAGCTGGGAGGCGTTCCTCTTCGGCTCCTCCGACGCGGGCAACTCGATCACCGTCGACAAGCCTCCCGCCGCGCTGTGGGTCATGGCACTCTCGGTGCGGGTCTTCGGGCTCAGCTCGGCCGCGATCCTGCTGCCCGAGGTGCTCATGGGCGTGGCCACGGTCGGCGTCCTCCACGCCACCGTCAAGCGCCACTTCGGCGCCGCCGCAGGCCTCCTCGCCGGCCTCGTGATGGCACTGACCCCGGTCGCGGTCCTGATGTTCCGGTTCAACAACCCCGACGCCCTCCTGGTGCTGCTCATGGCTCTGGGCGCCTGGGCCACGCTGCGGTCCATCGAGCGGGGCTCGGCGAGGTGGTTCGCCCTGGCCGGTGTCTTCGTCGGGCTCGGCTTCCTCACCAAGGCGCTCCAGGTGCTGCTGGTCGTCCCCGCGTTCGGCCTGACCTACCTGCTCTTCGCCGACACGACGCTGCGGCGCCGCATCACCGGCGCCCTCGGGGGCACCGCCGCGATGGTGCTGTCCGCGGGCTGGTGGGTCGCCATCGTCGAGCTCGTCCCGGCGAGCATGCGTCCCTACATCGGCGGCAGCCAGGACAACTCGTTCCTCTCGGTCACCTTCGGCTACAACGGCCTCGGCCGGATCAACGGCAACGAGACCGGCTCCGTGGGCGGCGCCAACGGCTGGGGGGAGACGGGCCTGACCCGCATGTTCAGCAGCCAGGTCGGCGGCCAGATCTCCTGGCTCATCCCCTCCGCCCTGGTCCTGCTCGCCGTCGGCCTCTACGTGCGGCGCCGGATGCCCCGCACCGACGTCCGCCGCGCGGCATACGTCGTCTGGGGTGGATGGCTGCTCGTCACCCTGCTGACGTTCTCGCTGATGGCCGGCATCTTCCACGAGTACTACACGGTCGCCCTCGCCCCTGCCGTCGGCGCCCTCGTCGGCATGGGCGCGCAGGAGGCGTGGGAGCACCGCGGGCGCGCCATCGGCTCCATCACCCTCGCGGTCGCGACCGCCGCCGCCGCGACGTGGTCGTTCGTCCTGCTCTCGCGGGTGGACTGGGTGCCCTGGCTGCGGGTCGGCGTCCTCGCCCTCGGCCTGGCCTCGGCCTTCCTGCTGCTGGCCATCACGCAGCTGCACCGCCGGTGGGTCCCGGCCGTCCTCGCCGGGGCACTCGTCGCCGCCCTGGCCGGCCCCGCGGCCTACAGCGCGGCCACCGTCTCGACCGGCCACACCGGCTCCATCGTCACCGCCGGCCCTGCCACGGCAGGAGGCCGAGGGGGTATGCCGGGTGGCACCCGGCCGCAGCTGCCCGGCGGGACCACGGGCGGCCAGGCACGCCAGGGCCAGGCGCCGACCGGTGGCGGCATGGGCGGGCTCCTGGACGCGAGCACACCCGGCACCGAGGTCGTGGCGGCCCTGTCCGCCGACGCCGGCTCCTACACCTGGGTGGCCGCCGCGGTCGGCTCCCAGAACGCGGCCGGGCTGCAGCTCGCCACCGAGCTGCCGGTCATGGCCATCGGCGGCTTCAACGGCAGCGACCCCTCGCCGACCCTCGCGCAGTTCCAGGCCTACGTCGAGGCCGGGCAGATCCACTACTTCGCGGCCGGCGGCGGTGGCGGGGGTCGCGCGGGCGCGGGCGGCCCGGGCGGCGGACTCGGCGGGGGCAGCGGGATCGCGACGTGGGTGCAGGCGAACTTCACGGCCGTGACCATCGGCGGCTCGACGTTCTACGACCTCACCCGGCCGCTCGGCTCCGGCAGCTCGGCCGACACGTCCAGCACCCCGACCACCTGAGGAGGTGGCCATGAACACCCCCGCCGCCGGGCCCGTCCTCGACGTGGTCGTCCCCGTCCACAACGAGCAGCACACCGTGGCCGCGTGCGTGCGCCGGCTGCACGCCCACCTGGTGCACACCTTCCCGTACCCCTTCCGGATCACCGTCGCCGACAACGCGAGCACCGATCGCACCGCGCAGGTGGCGGCCGGGCTGGTCGCCGAGCTCGCCGGCGTGCGGCTCGTCCGCCTGGAGCAGAAGGGTCGTGGCCGGGCGCTGAAGCAGGTCTGGGGCGACTCGGACGCGCCGATCCTCGCCTACATGGACGTCGACCTCTCCACCGACCTCGACGCGCTCTGGCCGCTGGTCGCGCCGCTGATGTCCGGCCACTCGGACCTCGCCATCGGCACGCGCCTGCACCGTGGCTCCCGGGTGGTGCGCGGGCCGAGGCGGGAGGTGGTCTCGCGCTGCTACAACCTGCTGCTGCGTGGGGCCCTCGGCGCGCGGTTCAGCGACGCCCAGTGCGGCTTCAAGGCGATCCGCCGAGATGTGGCCGCGGACCTGCTGCCGCTCGTGGAGGACCCGACCTGGTTCTTCGACACCGAGCTGCTGGTCCTCGCCGAGCGCTGCAGGCTGCGGATCCACGAGGTGCCGGTGGACTGGTTCGACGACCCCGACTCCCGGGTCGACGTCGTCGGCACGGCCCTGGACGACCTGCGCGGGATCCGGCGCGTGCGGCGCTCGTTGGCCGGCGGCGCGCTCCCCGTCACGGAGGTCGCGAGCCGCATCGGCCGCAGACCCCCCGTGGGTGGGCTCGGCGGGAGTGGCCGGCTCGGTGGCCGGCTCGGTGGCCGGCTCGGTGGCCAGGTCGCGCGGTTCGCCGGCGTCGGCGTGGTCAGCACGGTGGTCCACCTGGGCCTGTTCGCGCTGCTGCGCCCAGCCCTCGAGTCGGCGCACACGGCCAACCTGCTCGCGCTGCTGGTGGCCGCCGTCGCGAACACCGCGATGAACCGTCGCTGGACGTTCGGCCTCCGTGGCCGCGAGCAGGCCACGCGTCAGCACCTCATGTCACTCGGCGTCCTCGCCCTGACGCTGCTGATGACCTCGGGCGGCCTCGCGCTGCTCCACCTCTGGCAGCCGCAGGCGCCCACCGGCAGCGAGACGGCCGTGCTCGCCGTGGGAACGGCGTGCTCGACGCTCGTGCGGTTCCTGGCCATGAGGCTGTGGATCTTCCGTGCCCCTGCCGTCGAGGCGCAGAGCCGGGCCCTGCCCGCGCCGGCGGAGCTCGTCCTCTCCAGCACGGCGCCCGCCCACGATGCCGGACACCCCTGAGCGAGCTCGGCCGCAGGGCCCGGAACGCCTGCGACCCCCGACGTGAAGCGTGTCGGGGGTCGCAGGCGCGTGGCGGAGGCGGAGGGATTTGAACCCTCGATGGGCGGTTAGCCCAAACCGCATTAGCAGTGCGGCGCCATAGACCGGACTAGGCGACGCCTCCACGCCCGAGCCATCGTCGCAGGGATCCTGGACCGAGCCCGCACAGGGTATCCGCAGGGCCTGCGCAGGAGCAAAACCACCCCGACCGGGGACGCACGGCGCTCGGTGACGGGCTGTCGCGGGCCGTGCGGCCGGTCGGCGGGGGCCCGCCCGACCGGGTCAGCTGCAGATGTCCTGGTTCGCCGCGCGGGCCGCGATGGTCTCGGTGGAGGTCGGCGGCGGGGTGGCGGTGATCGACGGCTTCGGCAGCGGGGTCGTGCCCA
The DNA here is from genome assembly GCF_036554925.1 of Pedococcus sp. Lineage (NCBI taxonomy): Bacteria > Bacillati > Actinomycetota > Actinomycetes > Micrococcales > Intrasporangiaceae > Pedococcus > Pedococcus sp. Next base: position 10,363 of record NZ_DATBMI010000101.1, on the reverse strand, counting down.
GTCGGTTGGGCACCTCGACGACGTTCGCCGCGCCCATGCCGAGGCTGACCTCGATCGTCGAGCCGAGCAGCGTGTCCTCCCGGACCTGTGCCTTGGGGAAGGCCGCGGCCACCGTGCGGGCGGCCTCCTCCATGCCCCGGCCGTGGCGGATGACGACGCCCTTGGTCGGGTTGCCCTCGCCGTTGACGTAGCTCTGGATGCGGAAGCCCTGCACCTCGAGGGCGCCGGCGGCCTGGCGGGCCAGGCCGGAGACACCCGAGTCGTTGGTCACCCGCACCTGGATGACGCCGGGCGAGACCGTCAGCGGCTGCGAGGTCGTCGGGCTCGGCGTGGGGGTCGGCTTCGTGCCGGGGGGCGGCTTCTGCCCGGGCAGCGGCTTGTCCTCACGCAGGGCCTCCCAGAGCAGGTCGGCGGACTCGGTCCACTCCACGCGGTTCGGGTCCCCCGAGTAGGGCCGGGTGGGGACCGTCACGAAACGGATCTGGTCCATGCCGATCCTGCGGATGCTCTCGGCGATGTCCTTCATGCGGCCGGGGTCGAGCCCCTCGTCGGCGGACATCGACTTGGTCGCGGCGTCGAGGAACCGGAACAGCCGGTCGGGACGCAGCAGGAGGGAGGACTTGGTCGCCTCCTGCACGATCGACGACATGAACGCCTGCTGGCGGTTGATCCGGCCGAGGTCGGAGCCGTCGCCCACCGTGTAGCGGACCCGGACGTAGCCGAGGGCCTGCTTGCCGTTGACCTTGGTCTTGCCGGCGGGCAGCTCGAGATGGGCCTTCTCGTCGCTGATGGGCTCCGGGGTGCAGACGGTCACCCCGCCGAGCGCGTCGACCATCTGCTGGAAGCCGCGGAAGTCGATGACCACGGCGTGGTCGATGTACAGCCCGGTGTTGCCCTCGAGCGCCCTGATCGTGCAGGCGGGGCCGCCCTCGGTGTAGTTCGCGTTCCACTGCCGGATGGTGCCGGTCTCGACCGTGGAGTTCTTGTCCTTGCAGTTCGGCGCCTTGACCATCGAGTCGCGCGGGATCGACACCACCACGGCCGACTTGCGGTCCGCGGAGAGGTGCACCACCAGGTTGGTGTCGGAGCGGGCGTCGCTGGTGTTCGTGTCACCCACGACGCCGCTGCGGGTGTCCGAGCCCATCACGAGGATGTTGAGCGGCGTCAGCTTGGTGTTCTTGTCCGTCGTCGCGTGCGGGGTGGGGCGCACACCCAGCGCCTCGCCCAGGTCCAGCCGTTTGATGTTGCCGGTGAGCTTCACGTACGCGGCGACGCTGAGCACGAGCATCACCGCTAGGCCCGCGGCGAGCGCGATGCCTCCGCGGCGCAGCCACGGGTGCTTGCGGTTCTTGTGACGGTCGGCGCGCCGCCGGATCGGCTCCTCGCCCTCGGCGCCCTCCCCCCGGCTTGCGGCTGACTCCTCGCGGCGCGAGACCCGCTCACCCCGGGAGGGCTCGGCAGGGTGCACGTCGTCGGACAGTTTGGGGTCCCCCTGAGCATGCGGCTCTGAGCCTGGAGTGGGCTCGCTCACAGGGACCTCTCTCGTCGACGGTGGCCGCCCCGATGGCGGCCTGGGCGCCGGGCGCCCTCGGAGTGTAGACGGCCGGTCCGCAAGACAGGCCTTCTGTCATGGTCTCACCCCTCCGACGCGCGAGACCAATCCATGGTTGCCGTCGCCATCGGGGGGCAGGGCGCACGGTCACCCCGCACTCCTCGCACGGCCCACGCGAGCACAGGCAGGAGGAGCCTGCGGGAAGAAGCCGCGCCCAGATGAGGTTGTATGGGCCCATGGGCAAGCGGACGTGGGCCTTCGTGACAGCAGCCGTGCTGGTGGTCGTCGCCGGCGGTGCTGGCGTGTGGTGGTGGCGGACCTCGCAGGAGCGCGAGCGAGACGAGATGTCGCGGGCTGCCGTCAATGCCTTCGCGCAAGCGTGGCAGAGCCGTTCCTTCCAGAAGGCAGGGGTCCGGTTCACCGGGTCGACGCCGGAGGCGGTGGCGAAGGACTTCACCAACGCCACCTCGGGCCTCGGCTCCAGCCCCGTGACCGTGGACGTCGAGAGCGTTCGCCGCGACGGCACCACCGCGGACGCCGTCCTCAAGGTCACCTGGAACCTGTTCGACTCCACCCCCTGGAGCTACCAGGCGCAGGTCTCCGTGGCCGAGACACCGGAGGGCTGGGCCGTCCGGCCCGAGACCGGCGGCTCCCTCTGGCACCCCCGGCTCGGCGCCGGCGAGGCCCTGAAGGTCACCCGCACTCCCGGCGAGCGGGGTGACCTGCTGGACCGTGAGGGCGAGCCCCTGATGCCGCTGGGCAAGGTCTACCCCGTGCAGCTCGACCCGTCGCGCGCCACCGCCGCGACAGCCCGCTCGCTCGAGAAGATCGTGGACGAGCCCGCAGGCTCCCTGGTCGCCAAGCTCGCCGCCGCGCAGAAGGCCGGCAGCAAGGCGCCGATAGCCGTGATCACGTACCGCCAGTCGGACTTCGACGCGCGCCGCGCCAGGCTCGACGCGCTCAAGGGGGTCATCTACCCGGCGCGGCAGCAGCCGCTGGCCCGCTCCCGCAGCTTCGGCCAGCCGCTGCTCGGCTCCTACGGCCAGGTGAGTGCCGAGCTCATCGAGAAGGGTGAGGGCCGGTATGCCGCCGGCGACTTCGCCGGCACCAGTGGGCTGCAGGGGCAGTACGACCGCGTGCTCGGTGGGACCCCGGGGATCAGCGTCGCCTCGAGCGGGAAGCCGGACACCCCGCTCTTCGAGAAGGCCGGCACGCCCGGGGAGGACGTGCAGCTCACACTCTCACCCTCGGTGCAGGAGGCTGCGGAGAAGGCGCTCGCCGGGACGGGGGCCGTGCCGAGCGCCCTCGTCGCCATCGACGTCCCGACCGGCGACGTCCTCGCCGCGGCCAACTCGCCGGCCTTCGGCTTCGACCGCGCCATCACCGGGCGCTACCCGCCCGGCTCGACCTTCAAGGTCGCCAGCACGTACGCGCTCCTCTCCCAGGGGGCGGTCACCCCGAGCACCCCCGTCAGCTGCCCGAAGACCTACGTGGTCGACGGTCGCACCATCCGCAACTACGAGAGCGGGTCCCTGGCCAACCCGCTCTTCGCGGACGACTTCGCGAACTCGTGCAACACGGCCTTCGTGCAGCTGGCCGAGAAGCTGGGCAACGGAGACCTCGCCGCCGGAGCGCGCGCCTTGGGCATCGGCGCCGGCTGGGAGAAGACGGTCGGCGTGAACGGCGCCTTCGCGGGCAGCATCCCTGAGAACACCGGGGCCACCGACAAGGCAGCCGCGACCATCGGGCAGGGTCGCAACCTGACCTCCCCGCTGGCCCTGGCAGTCATGGCCGGCTCGGTGGCCCGCGGGTCCGCGATCGCGCCCGCCCTGGTCACGAAGCCCGCACCGGAGGACGGCGCCCGAGACCCGAAGGCGCTCGACCCCGAGGTGACCAGCCAGCTGCGGTCGCTCATGGGCCTGGTCGTCACCGAGGGCTCGGCCGAGGTGCTCAGGAACGTGCCGGGCGGTGTGGTCCGCGGCAAGACCGGGACGGCCGAGCACGGCACGAAGAACCCGCCGGAGACGCACGCGTGGTTCGTCGGCTACCAGGGCGACGTGGCCTTCGCGGTGCTGGTCGAGACCGGCAAGAGCGGTGGCACCGTGGCAGCCCCGGTCGCGAAGGCGTTCCTCACCAACCTCGCGCGCTGACGGCGACTCAGCAGAGGCTGCTGCCGCGGCGATATGCAGCAACGTGGGTCTGCAGCAGCAACACCTGCTAGCAGATGTTGCTGCGTGGGGTGGGCGGGCGAGGCGTCGGTGCGGGAGCCCGCCACACGGCATCCATGACGCAGGCCCCCACCGGAACGGAATCCGGTGGGGGCCTCGCTCAAAGACTGTTGGTTGTGCAGTCCTCGATCAGATCGGGCGAACGGCGTCAGCCTGCGGGCCCTTCGGACCCTGGGTGACCTCGAACTCCACGCGCTGAGCCTCGTCCAGCGAGCGGTAGCCCGAGGAGTCGATGGCCGAGTAGTGGACGAACACGTCCGGGCCGCCACCGTCCTGGGCGATGAAGCCAAAGCCCTTCTCAGCGTTGAACCACTTAACGGTTCCCTGTGCCATGGGGTAACTCTTTCCTTCTGTAGCCAATGAAGTCCCACACCTCGTGAGGCTCCCGGCTGCCGCACTGACCCCACCAGCGGGACATGCCCGCCTCAGATGAGAAAAGCCCGCACTGGGCGGGCACTTCTTCGACCTGCGAGGAACTGCTTCTGCAACCGCGACAGACGCTAGCACGCAAGCACGCACCAGTGCGGAACAGACCGGGGGGAGAAGGTAAAGGACTGTTCAGGACGTTCCTGCCGAAGCGGGCAAAGCGACTCGCCCGTTCGGCTGATCTCTGGGCGATGCCGTGTACCCCGAGGCGCTAGCGGGCCTATAACTGCAGGTCAGAGGCGTACAGCAGCGATGCGCCAGGTCGCGCGACATCGTCGCAGCCGCCCGCCAGCACGACGCGGGCGTTCAGACTCTGCGCCTCGGGGGAGCGCAGACGAGCGGAGGCCGGGCCCGAGGGCCCGGCCCCCGTGCGCGCTCTGGACCAGGCGTGGGCCCGGCCAGGCGTGGGCCCGGCCAGGCGTGGCGTCAGGCACCTCGCAGGGCGAGCCGCGGTGGCCGGTCCCCACGGATGACCGCGACCATGTCGACGACCCGTCGCGTGGCGCGGACATCGTGCGCGCGGAAGACGGTCGCCCCGAGCCAGGCCGCGATGGCGGTGGCGGCCAGGGTGCCCTCGAGCCGGTCCTCGGGGGGAAGGTCGAGCGACTCCCCCACGAAGTCCTTGCGGGAGAGCGCCTGCAGGATCGGGTAGCCGAGGCCGGCGAGGTCACCCGTGTGGCGCAGGAGCCGCAGCGAGTGCGCGGTCGTCTTGCCGAAGTCCAAGGTGGGATCGACGAGGATGCGCTCGGCCGGTATGCCGGCTCGCTCGGCCCGCTGCGCCCCCTCGGCGAGGGTGCGCATCACGTCCACGACCACCCCGCCCGGCTCGGGCGGGTACGTCACCCCGACGGGGTCGGTGCGAGGTGGCAGGCCACCGGTGTGCGAGCAGACGACCCCGGCGCCGATGTCCGCAGCGACACCGACGAGCCCCGGGTCGTGGCCGGCCCAGGTGTCGTTGACCAGGTCGAGCCCGATGCGCCCGGCCTCACGCGCGACCTCCGCGCGCCAGGTGTCCAGGCTGAGCACCAGCCCGGGGAACTGTGACCGGGCGGTCTCCAGGAAGGGGAGGACCCGGTCCATCTCCTGCTGGGCGCTGACCGCCTCCCCCTCCTGGCCCGCCCGCACACCGCCCACGTCGACGATGTCCGCCCCCGCGGCGACGGCTGCCTCGAGGGCGGCCAGGGCCGAGCCGAGGTCGGCGTGCCGGTTGTCCACGAAGAAGGAGTCGCTGGTGCGGTTGACGATCGCCATCACGGCGGGGCGCGAGGCGTCGAAGGTCGTGCCGCGCAGCCGCAGCGGGGGCGTCCGGGGCAGGTCGGGCTCGTGCGGGGCGGGCAGGTCCACGCGGCCATCCTCGCACCCGGGGCGGGTGGTCCGGCCCGGGCGACCCCTGCGCGCACTGGACCGGCAGGTCCAGGCCCGCCGACGGGTCTGAAGACCCCTCCGCGGGGGTCCAGGGACTGGGACGATCAGGGCATGGCAACCATGACGTCACCGGCCGCGCCTCCCGCGTCACCCACGCGGCAGCTGCGCCGGGTCATCGTGCGGCTGACCATCGGCTCGTTCTCGGTGGCGGCGCTGATGGGCATCATCGCCCTGCTGTCCGGCGGCGAGTTCGGCGAGACCGAGGGCCGCATCCTGCTGACGACCCTCCTCGTCGGCGTCGTCAGCGTTGCGGTCCTGTGCTACCTCGCCACGGCGGGGAAGCCGTTCCAGCTCGTGGGGATCGCCGGCGGCGTGGCCGTGGCCGTCCCGTTCGTGCTGGGCCTGGTCATGATCTGGGGCGGTGACACGGCCGACCAGCCCTGGCTCTACAAGCCCTTCGGGGTCTTCGCCGTCGTGGCGGCGACGCTGGCCCAGGCCAGCCTGCTGCTCGCGCTCTGCGAGACGGGTGGCCCGCTCGTCCGCAGGATCCTGGCCGCCACCCTGGTCTTCGCCACCCTCGTGGCGCTGATGACCGGCTACCTCCTGGTCTTCGAGGACCAGGGCGTGGGTGACTGGTACTTCCGGCTCCTGGGCGTCGTGGCGATCCTCGACGTCCTCGGCACGGTCACGGTGGCCGCACTCATGAAGTTCGGCCCCACGACCGCCGAGGTCGGCGCCGGTCCCGGGCTCGCCCTGCCGCCCGAGCTGCGGGCCAGGCTGGACGCGGCGGCCCTGGCCGAGGGCAGGTCGCCGTCGGAGGTCGCCGCCGACGCTGTGGAGCGGTACCTGGGGAGGCCTGACTAGGCTCGCCGGATGGCGTTCGACTTCAGCATCTCCGAACGGGTCGAGGTGCAGCGGCAGCGCATCGAGGACTTCGTCGCGGCCGAGCTCATCCCCCTCGAGCAGCAGGTGTTCCGTGACGGCTGGACCGACGCGCTGCGAACCGACCTGCAGGCTCGGGCCAGGGCCGCCGGAGTCTTCGCCCCCCAGGCGCCCGCGGAGCTCGGCGGAGGCGGCTTCCGTTTCGACGAGGCGGCCGTGCTGCTCGAGGAGGCGGGCTACAGCCTCCTCGGCCCGGTGGCCCTCAACTGCGCAGCGCCCGACGAGGGCAACATCCACCTCCTGCACCTGACGGCCACCGCGGCACAGCGGGAGCGCTACCTCGTGCCCCTGGCCTCCGGCGAGGTGCGGTCCTGCTTCTCCATGACCGAGCCTCCCCCGGGTGCGGGCTCCGACCCGTCGGCGCTGCGCACCCGCGCCCGCCGCGTCGACGGCGGCTGGGTCCTCAACGGCGAGAAGTGGCTCATCACGGGAGCCGACGGCGCGGCCTTCTCCATCGTCATGGCGCTGAACGAGGGAGACGACGTCGCCGAGGGGGCGACGATGTTCCTGGTTCCGACGGACAACCCAGGGTTCGTCCTCGGCGACCACCTCAACACCATCGACGGCACGTTCCTGGGCGGTCACCTGCAGATCTCCCTGCGCGACTGCTTCGTGCCCGACGAGGACGTGCTCGGCGAGCCCGGCAGCGGCTTCGCAGCAGCGCAGGTGCGCCTGGCGCCGGCGCGGTTGACCCACTGCATGCGGTGGCTGGGGGCCGCTCGCCGGGCCCACGACATCGCGGTGGAGCGCGCCGTGGGGCGCGAGCTCTTCGGCTCGCCCCTGACGGGCCTGGGCATGGCGCAGGCGCTCATCGCGGAGAACGAGGTCGACCTGCACGCCGCCCGCGCGATGCTGTGGCACACGGCCTGGGTGCTGGCCGAGGGAAGCCGCACGAGCGAGGAGTCCTCGCGTACGAAGGTGTTCGTGTCCGAGGCGGTGTGCCGCGTGGTGGACCGCGCCGTGCAGCTCGCCGGCGGCATGGGCACCTCCGAGGAGCTGGTCCTCGGCCGGATCTACCGCGACATCCGCTCCTTCCGCATCTATGACGGGGCGACCGAGGTGCACAAGATGTCGATCGCGCAGCGCACGGCCAGGCGAGCTGCGAAGCGCGTCCAGGCGCGGGGGGTCGGCGCATGAGCGGCCGGGCCGACCGCGACGAGGTCCGCGGGCTCCCCCGCGCGAGCTTCACCGCGTGGGCCGGGCGCGCCCTCCCGCAGGTGGGGACGGACTGGAGCGCCGAGGTCATCTCGGGCGGGCTGTCCAACCTGACCTACCGCATCCGGGGCGAGCACGGCACCGTCATCGTCCGGCGGCCCCCGCTCGGGAAGCTGTTGCCGAGCGCCCACGACATGGGCCGGGAGCACCGGGTGCTCTCTGCCCTCGGCCCCACCGACGTGCCGGTTCCGCAGGTGCTCGCGATGTGCCAGGACCCCGACGTGGTGGGCGCGCCGTTCTACGCGATGGCCGAGGTCGATGGTGTGGTCTACCGCGACGCCGAGCAGACCACGCAGCTGTCGCGGGAGCAGCGGGCCGCGCTGGCCGAGGACCTCGTCGACGTCCTGGCCCGCATCCACAGGGTCGACCTCGACGCCACCGGGCTGCGCGACTTCGGCCGCGCCGACGGCTACGTCGAGCGGCAGCTGAGGCGCTGGACCGCCCAGTGGGAGGCCAGCCGGACCCGTGACGTCGACGGCATGCCGCAGCTCCTCGATGCCCTGGCGCGGCAGCGCCCCGCCGACGGCGAGACCACCCTCGTGCACGGGGACTACCGCCTGGACAACACGCTCGTCGCCCAGCCGCACGGCATACCGGTCGTGGCCGCGGTGGTGGACTGGGAGCTGTCCACCCTCGGTGACCCGCTCGCCGACCTCGCGATGTGGCTCACCTACTGGAGCGGCCCCGGCGAGGACGGCAGCGCCGTGCCCGTGGCTCCCGGGCTCACGGCGCAGGACGGCTTCCCGACCGGGGAGGAGATCGCCCACCGGTATGCCGCGCGCACGGGGCGCGACCTGGCCCACCTGGCGTTCTACCGCGCGTTCACGGACTGGCGGCTGGCCGTCATCCTCGAGGGCGTGCACGCCCGCTACCTGGCCGGGAAGTCCATGGGCGAGGGCTACGACCGCGTCGGGCCGGCCGTCCCGCTGCTCGTGGAGCGCGCCCTGTCCCGGCTCGGCTAGGAGTCGAAGCCCAGGCCGAGCCGGTCGAGCGAGCGCAGCCACAGGTTGCGCCGGCCCTGGCGCTCGTCGGCGCGCGCGAGCGACCACCGGGTGAGCTGGATCCCCGTGTAGGCCAACGGTTCCGGAGGGAAGGGAAGCGGCTTGCGGCGGACCATCTCCAGCGCGGTGCGCTCGGTGGGCCGGCCGTCGAGCAGGTCGAGCATGACCTCGGCGCCGAAGCGCGTCGCCCCGACCCCGAGACCGGTGTAGCCGAGGGCGTAGGCGACACGGTCGCCGATGGCCGTCCCGAAGAACGCGCTGAACCGCGTGCACGTGTCGATGGCGCCGCCCCAGCGGTGCGTGAACCGCAGCCCCTCCAGCTGGGGGAAGGTCTCGAAGAAGTGCTCCGCCAGCCGGGCGAAGGTCTCCGGCCGCTGGTCGTGGAGGGGGTTGACGCGGCGGCCGTAGTGGTAGATCGCGTCGTAGCCGCCCCAGAGGATCCGGTTGTCCTCGCTGAGCCGGTAGTAGTGGAACTGGTTGCCGGAGTCGCCGACACCGGCCCGGCTGCGCCAGCCGATGGAGTCCAGCTGGGCGGCCGTGAGTGGCTCCGTCATGAGGACGTAGTCGTACACCGGCACGGTGTGCAGGCTGGTCCGCCGCAGCAGCGACGGGAAGGCATTGGTGCCGAGGGCGACGTGCCGGGCCCGGACCGGGTGACCGCTCGCGGTGTCGACCCTCACCCCGGCACCGTCGCGCGCCAGACCGGTGACCCGGGTGCGCTCGGCGATGCGGACGCCCAGCGACTCGGCAGCCCGCGCCAGCCCCCAGGCGAGGCGGGCCGGGTCGACGATCGCCGTCTCGTCGGTGTCGAGGACCCCGGCAAGGTAGGTCGGCGAGTCCAGCTCGGCGCGCACCTCGTCCTGGTCGAGGAAGCGGCCCTCGCCGGAGTCCTCGCGCAGCCACTCCACCTGGTGAGGCGCCGTCGCCACCGTCAGCTCACCCGTGCGCCGGAAGTCGCAGGAGATGCCGTACCGGTCCACGGCCTGCTCGATGGCGTCGAGGTTCTCCAGCCCGAGGCGGTGCAGCGTGGCGTACTCGTGCGGCCAGCGGGCCAGCCCGTTGACCTCGCCGTGGGTCAGGCTGGCCGAGCAGAACCCCCCGTTGCGACCGGACGCCGCCCAGCCGATGCTGCCGGCCTCGAGGAGCAGGACGTCCCGGCCGGGGTCGCGCTCCTTCGCCAGGAGCGCGGTCCACAGCCCGGAGTACCCGCCCCCGACCACGACCAGGTCGGCCGCGGTGCGGGCCTCGAGCGGTGGCCGCACGGGCGGGCGTCCCGGCTGCTCGAGCCAGTAGACGCCCGGCTCCGTGTCGGCCAGCGAGCGGTGGACCGCCGACGTGCGGCCGGCCACCTCAGCCCGCGGTGGTGTGCCGGTCGGCCACTGTGAGCGCCTCGTCGAGGATCGCCAGTCCCTCGCGGACCTCCTCGGCGCTCGTGGTGCACGGCGGCACGACGTGGGTGCGGTTGAAGTGCGTGAACGGCCACAGCCCGCGCTCCTTGCACGCCGAGGCGAACTCGTTCATGGGCGCAGCCGCCGCGCCCGAGGCGTTGAACGGCACGAGCGGCTCGCGGGTCTCGCGGTCCCGCACGAGCTCCAGGGCCCAGAAGACGCCGAGCCCGCGCACCTCGCCCACCG
>NZ_DATBMI010000151.1:0-20578 GCF_036554925.1 Pedococcus sp. | reverse complement strand
CCGGGCGCGTTCGTCACGACCACGCGCACCGGCGACGGCCAGCGGATGCTCCACGTGACCAACATCAGCGGCCACACCAACCCGACGACGGTCTCGCTCGACGGCACCCCCTTGGCGGGTGGAGAAGCGCTGCACCTGCCGCCGCGGTCCGGGCACCTGCTCGCCCTCGGCCTCGACACGCCCGCGGGCCGGGTCGAGTGGGCCAGCGCGGAGCTCAGCGCGGCGGGCGAGGACGGCCTGGCGTTCCACCCGGGCCTCGGCTTCCCGGGGCAGCCGGGCGGCACCGAGGTCGTGCTGCGCGGCGCCCGGCCGGTGGAGGAGCGAGTCGGCGTGGACGTCAGCCGCGACGGCGACGTCCAGACCGTCCGCGGTACCCGCCCGGGTCCCCTGCGGATCCGCTTCGCCTGACGGTTCCCGGGCTGCTGTCCGAGGCCGTCGGCTCCCCTGGCCGGGGAAAGGTTCGCCCAACCTTTCCTCGGCGGGCGAAGCTTCGCCCTCAGGGAAAAGGTTGGGCGAACCTTTCAGGACGAACGGCGCCATTGCGGGTCAGGGCTGGAGGGCCAGGGCTGGAGGGCCAGGGCTGGAGGGTCAGGGCTCGCGGTGCACCTTGTGCTGCGCGGCCTGGGCGCGCGGCTTGATGACGAGCAGGTCGACGTTGACGTGGGCGGGGCGGGTCGCCATCCAGACGATGGCGTCCGCCACGTCCTCGGCCACGAGCGGCTCGGCCACACCGGCGTAGACCGCGTCGGCCCGCTCGCGGTCGCCGCCGAAGCGCGTCAGGGCGAAGCCCTCGGTGCGGACCATCCCGGGCGCGACCTCGGTGACCCGCACCGGCTGGTCGACGAGCTCGAGGCGCAGCGTCTCGGTCATCACCGCGACGGCGTGCTTGGCCGCGGTGTAGCCGCCGCCACCCTCGTAGGCGACCCGGCCCGCGGTGGACCCGACGTTGACGACGATCCCGGCACCGCTGACCCTGAGCGCCGGCAGCAGGGCCTGGGTGACCCGCAGGGTGCCGATGACGTTGACGGCGTACATCCGCTCCCAGTCCTCGACCCTCGCCGTCTCCACGGGGTCGAGGCCGTGGGCGCCGCCGGCGTTGTTGACCAGGACGTCGAGCCGGGGCCCGACCACCTCGGCGAGCCGGGCGACGTCGTCCGGGTCGGTCACGTCGCACTGCACCGCGACCCCGCCGACCTCCTCGGCCAGGGCCTGCACCCGGTCGAGGCGGCGGGCCGCACACACCACGGTGAACCCCTCGCGGGCCAGCAGCCGGGCCGTCGCCGCCCCGATGCCTCCGCTCGCGCCGGTGACCACCGCGGTGCGGGTGACGGGGCCCTGCTGCTCGCTCACGTCGCGCTCCCCACGGGCCGGACCGTGCTGGGGTCGATGGCGATCCACGTCGCGTCGGCGAGCGCGAGGAGGCGCCCGTCCGCGGCATACAGCGCCGTGCCACACCAGTGCTTGCGGCCCTCCGAGCCACGCGCCCACGCCATGACCACGTGCTCCTCCCCGACCTCGGGCAGCGCGTCGACCTCGGCGGTCATCGTGCCCAGCACCATCGGGCGGCCGCCGACCCCGAGCGCCCACGCGCCGGGGCAGTCGAGCGCCGCCCACACGACCTCGGGCGTCGACTCTTGCGGCACCCACGCCGCTGCGTGCACGCCCTCGCGGCCGGGCACGGCGCCCGGGCGCAGGCAGAGCGCGTCGGCCGGGTCGCGGTCCGTGCCGCACGAGAAGCACGTGGGGAAGGGGTGGTCGTGCAGCCCGGCATAGCTGCCGGCAACGCCCAGCGCCTCGGCGAAGGTGACCGGGGCGGGGAGGTCCGCGCGTGGCAGTGGCGGGACGGGCGCGGCGCTCGCGACGAGCACGTCGCCGTCGACGAGCAGCGCCTCGCCGTCGTCACCGGGGCGCACCTGCATCGGCCGGTCGAGCGGGGGAGGCGTGCGCAGCCGCACCGACACGGCGGGTCGGCCGGGTGAGGCGGTGACCTGCGTCGCGAGGTGGCCGCTGGTCCAGCCGCCGTTGCCCGACTCGGGCGGGCCGCAGTAGCGGGAGGGCACTGTCAGGGTGGCGCTCACGGTGCCGACGCTAGCGGCGACGACGTGGTCGCGTGGAGCCGGCTCACAGGAAGAGCCGTCATCATGGGGCGCCTGCCCGCCCACCGACCCCGGGAGCCCCATGCACCACCACCCCTCCCTGCCACCGCGCGCCCAGCTCCTGCTCGAGCGCGTCGACGCGTGGTCGAGCGGCGGGCCCGTGCGCGCGACCCTGGTGCGCGTGGGCGTGACCGTGCTCGGCCCGCTGGTGGTGCTGGCGGGGGTGGCGATGCTCGTGCTGCCCGGCCCCGGGCTGGTCGTCATCGTGCTGGGCCTCGCGCTGCTCGCGCTCGAGCACCACTGGGCCCGCCGGCTGCTCCACCACGGGGCCCGCGGTCTCGCACGCCTGCGGAGCGCGGCGCTCCCGGCGGGTGGGTCGCGCCGTCGACGCCTCCTCGGGGTGCTCGCCACGGTGGGGGCCTTCGCCCTGACCACGGGGCTGACGGCCGGGGTCACCACCTGGATCGGCTCGGCCACCCTGCTCTGACTCGGGCGAGAGCCCCGCGGACGCCGCGGGGGGGCGTCGCGCCGGGCGTCGCCGGGCGCCGCGTCGGTGCTCCGGGTGAGAATGACGCGGTGCCCGTCGCCGAGGAGCCCTTCCGCCTGAGCCGGATCGCCGTCCCCGCGTTCGGCCCGACCGTGCTGGCCTCGCTGGGCCACGGGGCGGTGCTGCCCGTGCTGGCGCTGAGCGCTCGCGAGCTCGGTGCCTCCGTGGGGGTGGCCGCGCTGACCGTGGCCCTGCTCGGCGTCGGCCAGCTGGCCGGGGCGCTCCCGTCGGGGGCGCTCGCAGCCCGGATCGGCGAGCGACGTGCCCTCCTGGTCGCCGCGGCCGTGGAGGCGGCGGCGATGGCGGCCGCGCTGTCGGCGCAGAGCGTCTGGATGCTCGGCGCGGCGGTCTTCGCCATGGGCCTGTCCGGGGCGCTGTTCGGCCTGGCGCGCCAGGCGTACCTCACCGAGATCGTGCCCATCGGCATGCGGGCCAGGGCGCTGTCGACGCTCGGCGGCGTGCACCGCATCGGCCTGTTCGTCGGCCCGTTCGCGGGCGCGGCCGCGGTCGCCGCCTGGGACATCAGGGCCGCGTATGCCGTGGCCGTCGTCACGAGCGCCGCGGCCTTCGCGCTCGTGCTGGCGCTCCCGGACCTCACGGCGCACCACGAGCGCGCCCGGCGGGGCCTGCAGCGCCGGACGGTGTGGTCGGTACTCATCGAGCACCGCCGCGCCCTGCTCACCCTCGGCACCGGCGTCCTGGCGATCGCCGCCGCTCGCGGGGCGAGGGTCTCGCTGGTGCCGCTGTGGGCCGACCACATCGGCCTCACCGCCACCCAGACGTCACTGGTGTTCGGCATCGCGGGGGCCCTCGACATGCTGCTCTTCTACCCGGCCGGTGCGGTGATGGACCGCTTCGGCCGGGTGTGGATCGCGGTGCCCACCGTGGTCGTGCTCGGCGCCGGGATGATGGCGCTGCCGCTGACCGGCTCGATGGCCGGGCTCACCGCGGTCGCGCTCCTGCTGGCCCTCGGCAACGGCATCGGCTCGGGCATCGTCATGACGCTCGGCGCCGACGCGGCACCGTCGGACGCCCGCCCGCAGTTCCTCGGCGGGTGGCGGCTGTTCGCCGACTTCGGGCTCTCCGCGGGCCCGCTTCTCGTCAGCGCCATCACGGTCGTGGCTCCCCTCGCGGCCGCGTGCATCGCGCTGGGGGCGCTGTCGCTGGCCAGTGGCGGCTGGCTGGCGCGCTGGGTGCCCCGCCACGACCCCCGACGGACTCCCGCCCTGACGGGAGAAGGTCCAGGCGGCCGCGCCCAGCGTCGGGAAGAGGGTGGGTTTGCCTGACGTTCAGGAGCGGGCGGCCTCGTAGCGGCGCAGTGCCTCGTCCCGCTCCTCGGCGTGGTCGACGATCCGCTCCGGGTAGCCCTCGGCGTAGCCGTCGTCGTGCTCCCACGGCTCGTGGGCGGCCTTGCCCGGCAGGTGGCGCAGCTCGGGCACCCACCGCCGCACGTACTCGCCCTCCGGGTCGAACTTCAGCCCCTGGGTGACGGGGTTGAACACCCGGAAGTACGGCGCGGCATCCGTGCCGGTGCCGGCGACCCACTGCCACCCGTGGTTGTTGCTCGCGATGTCGCCGTCGCGCAGGTGCGCGAGGAAGTGCCGGGCGCCGTGCGGCCACCACACGTGCAGGTCCTTGACGAGGAAGCTGGCCGTGATCATCCGGACCCGGTTGTGCATCCAGCCCTCGGCCAGCAGCTGGCGCATGCCGGCGTCGACCATCGGGTAGCCGGTCTCGCCCCGCTGCCAGGCCCCGAGGTCCTTCCCCGGACGGGTGTAGCTCATCGTCGACAGCGCGGGCTTGAGGTCCTCCCAGGCCGAGGTGGGGTGGTGCCACAGCACGTCGGCGTAGAACTCGCGCCAGCACAGCTCGCTGATGAAGGTGCGCGCAGCCCTGGTGGCCGAGGCCGGGTGGGCGGCGACGTCGGCGAGCAGGGTGCGTGGGTGCAGCTCGCCGTACTTGAGCGGGATCGACATCCTGCTGGTGGTGTCGAGGTCGGGGCGGTCGCGCTCGCCGTCGTAGTCGCCGAGGTGCTGCTCGAGCCACGACCTCCAGCGGCGGCGTGCGGCTGCCTCGCCGGCGCCCCCGACCTCCGGCCCCTCGGGGATGCCGTCGCCGTCGACGGCGCGCACCCACCGCAGGCCACGTGGCGTCGGCGCCGGGCCCGGCCACCCGTGGTCGCGCCAGGCCTTGGAGAAGGGCGTGAAGACCTGGAACGGCGTGCCGTCGCGCTTGAGCACGGACCCCGGCCCCACGGCATACGGCGTGCCCGACGCCACGAGCGAGCGCCCGTCGCGCTCGAGTTGTGCGCGCACCCTCGCGTCGCGGCGCCGACCGTAGGGCGTCGACTCGGCGGTGATGTGCACGGTCCCTGCGCCCGCCTCCTCGGCGACCTTCGCGACCACCTGCTCCGGCCGGCCGCGACGGACGACGAGGGCGCCGTCCATGGACTCGTCCAGGGCGCGCAGCGAGGCCAGCAGGTGGTCCCGCCGCGGGGTCGCGGTGTCGACGAGGCGCGGGTCGAGCACGAAGAGGGGGAGCACGGTGTCACCGACGGCAGCCGCCTCGCGCAGGGCGGGCTGGTCGTGCATGCGAAGATCCCGTCTCACCCACACCACGCTGACAGCCATGGATGAGAGGCTAGGTGCTGTGACGGATCTGATCGACACCACCGAGATGTACCTCCGGACGATCTACGAGCTCGTCGAGGAGGGGATCGTGCCCCTGCGCGCCCGGATCGCCGAGCGCCTCGGGCACAGCGGTCCGACCGTCTCGCAGACCGTGGCCCGCATGCAGCGCGACGGCCTCCTGACGCTGGCGGGCGACCGCCACCTCGAGCTGACCGACGAGGGCCGGCTCATCGCCACCCGCGTCATGCGCAAGCACCGCCTGGCCGAGCGGCTCCTCGTCGACGTCATCGGCCTGGAGTGGGAGTACGTCCACGAGGAGGCGTGCCGCTGGGAGCACGTCATGTCCGAGCGGGTCGAGCGCAAGATCCTGGCCATGATCGGCGACCACCGCGAGTCGCCCTACGGCAACCCCATCCCCGGCCTCGACGAGCTGGGGGAGGAGCCCAACGAGGAGTTCCGGGTGGGGGTCAAGAGCCTCGCCGAGCTGGCGCTGACCGAGGGTGCCACCGTGCTGGTCCGCCGGATCGGCGAGCCGGTGCAGGTCGACCACGAGGCCCTCACGCTGCTCACCGCTGCCGGGCTGCTGCCCGGCCAGCGGGTCGAGGTGCGCCGCGCGGACGGGCGCGTCATCGCGGTGCGGGAGGGCGGGGCCGAGGCCGCCGGTGTGTCGCTGCCCGACGAGGTCGCGCAGCACGTCTTCGCCGCCGTCGTCTGAGCCGGGCCACCTGGGCTCGCCTGAGTGGAGGCGTGCGGCTGCACGACCCAGGGCCGGTTCGCCGGCCTGGTCCGGCCGAGTGACCCGTGATCTGACCCCTCTGCCCGCTTCGGGGGATCTGTGCCGGATTGCCACCTCCTGCGTTGGGAGCGCAGGACAGCGGCCCGTGAAGCGGGAGAGCTGCGGTGAGATGCGTCCCGTCTTGACCGTTTGCTGGCGTTTTCCGTGCCTCGCCGTGACCTCAGCGTGACATGGGAGGGGCCGCTGTGTACCGTGTCGGGGACCTCTCTCGCCTGGGAGAGGTTGGCTCGCAGTGGACCGCCTAGTCCTGTCACCACGAACGAGCCCGGTACACACACACCGCTGGCAGGAGCGGGGGACCCACTTGTGGGGCGTCCTCGGACGTCCCTTGGGGTGAAGCCCCCACGCGAGCAGCCCGCAAGGTCGGGAGGCAGACGTGAGGGCCGGGTGAACGACAACCTCCACCCGAACCCGACAGCTCACCTCGTAGGCGTTGGAGGTTCACCACGTGGCTCACCATGCTGCTGGCCGTCACCGCGCGCCAGGTCGATTCAACCCCCTGTCCGAGCTGACCGGCATCGTCGCGCAGTCTGCGCAGCCCGCGGTCAAGACCTCGGCCGTCCTTGCCGCCTCCGGCGGTCTCGTCGCGGCCTTCGCCATCCCGGCCCACGCCGCCCCGGCCGAGAAGCCTGAGGCCGCCACCGCGGCCGCCGCTCCGGTCGCGGCCGTCAAGGCGCCCGCAAGCCCCGCGCCGTCCCAGACGGCCTTCGGCGAGATCGGCTTCACGGCAACCGCCAAGCCGAAGCCCAAGCCGCGCCCCGCTCCTGCCCCCGAGCCGGCCCCGGAGCGCGTCGAGCAGGCCGCCAGCCGCTCCGTCGAGCGCGCGCCGCTCCCCTCCACCAAGCCCGCCACCGGCGGCATCCTCGGGATCGCCGCGCAGTACGAGGGCATCATGTACTCCTACGGCGGCACGAGCCCCGAGACCGGCTTCGACTGCTCGGGGTACACCCAGTACGTCTTCCGCCAGGTGGGCATCAGCCTCCCGCGCACCGCGGAGGAGCAGCGGCAGGCCGTCACGCCGGTCTCCGACCCGCAGCCGGGCGACCTGGTCTTCTTCGGCGCACCCGCCAGCCACGTCGGCATCTACGCCGGCAACGGCATGATGTGGGACTCCCCGCGCTCCGGCAAGGCCGTCGCGCTGCGCGACATCTGGTCCGCCGACGTGACCTACGGGCGCCCCTGACCCAGCCCCACGGCATACCCCCGACGGCCCTCGACCCCTGCGGTCGCGGGCCGTCGGCGTGAAGGCACCAGCACCCGCTGCCGCGGCAGGGCCGTTCGTCCCCTGCCGCGCCGTGCAGTCCGTGTGAGTATGGGGGTCATGAGCGCTATCGACATCGAGGTCTGGGTCGACGTGGTCTGCCCGTGGTGCTACATCGGAAAGCGGCGTCTGGAGCGTGCCATCGCCGACAGCGCCCACCCTGCGGAGGTCACCGTCACCTACCGCGCCTTCGAGCTCGACCCCATGAAGCCCGTCGGCACCGGACGGTCGGTCCTGTCCCGGCTGGCCGAGCGGCACGGCACGGGGCCGGAGGAGACGCGCGAGACCGCCGAACGGGCCGCGCTCATCGGACGCCCGGACGGGATCGACATCAACGTCGACCTGCAGGTGGACGCCAACTCGTTCAACGCCCACCGGATGGTCGCCCTCGGCCTGGCACAGGGCGGGCCGGCGCTGCAGGCGGCCGTGCTGGAGCGGCTGTTCTCGGCCCACTTCACGGAGGGCAAGGTCATCGACGACATCGAGACCCTCCAGCGGCTCGGTGGCGAGGCGGGCCTCGACGGCCGGCGGCTGGCCGCCGTGCTGGCGGGCAAGGACTTCGCCGACCATGTGCGCGAGGACGAGAAGGCCGCCAAGGACCTCGGCATCAACGCAGTGCCCTGCTTCGTCGCCAACCGCCACGTCGCGCTCAGCGGCACCCACACCGTCGAGGTGATGGGCAAGCTGATCACCGCCGCCCTGGACGACCAGCCGGTGCCCGCCGGCCACTCGGCACCCTGACCCCCAGAGCAGGCGGACGCGCCTGGCGGGCAGCGGGGCGGTCAGTCGGGTCCGGAGCCTGAGGCCGGGGCCAGCGCCTGCTCGAAGTCGGCCAGGACGCGTCGGCCGAACAGCACGAACCTGACGAGGTCGATCCCTCCGGTCGCGTCCGTGTCCCCGCGGATCGCGGCGACGGCGATGCGCGCGACCTCCGCGGAGTCCCAGCCGTAGATGCCGGCACTGACGGCAGGGAACGCGACCGAGCGGGCCCCCACCTCCCGGGCCACCCGCAGGCTGCTGGTGAAGCACGACGCGAGGAGGGCCGGGTCGGTCTGGCCGCGGTGCCGGTTCGGGCCGACCGTGTGGATCACCCAGCGCGCCGGGAGGTCCCCAGCACCTGTCGCGACCGCGTCGCCGACCGGCAGGCCGGTGCGGTGGGTCGTCTCGCGCAGGCGCTGGCACTCCCGCAGCAGGGCGGGGCCCGCTGCCGCGTGGATCGCGCCGTCGACGCCGCCTCCGCCGAGCAGAGCGGAGTTCGCGGCGTTGACGACGGCGTCGACCTGCTCGGTCGTGATGTCGCCGAGGACGGCCTCGAGTCGGGTCACGTGCCGAGCGTATGCCGCGGTGCCCCTCCCGCGCTCGCGCCGGGTCCGCGCGGGGTCAGCGCCAGCGTCACGCCGCGGTGAGGAGATCTGGGTGAGCGGGTCAGGGGTTGATGGCGAGGAAGACGAACGCGGCCAGCAGCACGAGGTGCACGCCGCCCTGGAGGCGGGTGGCCCGGCCCGGCACGACGGTGAGCACGCTGACGACCACCGTCAGCGCGAGCAGCACCATCTGGGTCGCCCCGAGCCCGAGCAGGAGCGGCCCCTCCAGCCAGATGGACGCGACCGCGATGGCGGGGATCGTGAGGCCGATGCTCGCCATCGCCGACCCGAGCGCGAGGTTGAGGCTGATCTGGATCCGCTTGCGCCGGGCGGCGTTCACGGCGGCCAGCGTCTCGGGGAGCAGCACCAGCAGGGCGATGACGACGCCGACGAAGGACTGCGGGAAGCCGGCGGCGGCGACGCCGGCCTCGATCGCCGGCGACTCGACCTTCGCCAGCCCGACCACGGCGACGAGCGAGAGCAGCAGCAGGCCCAGGCTGGCGAGGGTGGCCCGGTCGGTGGGTGGCTCGGCGTGGTCGTCCTCGAGCAGGGCGCCGTCGTCGGAGACGGGAAGGAAGAAGTCGCGGTGCCTGCGGGTCTGGGTGGAGACGAACATCCCGTACAGCGCCAGGGAGATGACCGCGGCGAAGGCCAGCTGCGCCGTCGAGAACTCCGGTCCGGGCGCGCTGGTGGTGAAGGTCGGCACGACCATCGTCATCACGGCGAGCGTCGTGACCGTGGCCAGGGCGGCGCCGGTGCCCTCGGCGTTGAACGAGATCAGTCGGTAGCGCAGCGCGCCGACGAAGAGGCTGAGCCCCACGATGCCGTTGCAGGTGATCATCACGGCGGCGAACACGGTGTCGCGGGCGAGGGAGCTCGTGTCCTTGCCGCCCGACGCCATCAGGGTGACGATCAGCGCCACCTCGATGATCGTCACGGCCACCGCGAGGACGAGGGAGCCGAACGGCTCCCCGACCCGGTGCGCCACGACCTCGGCGTGGTGCACCGCGGCAATCACGGCGGCGGCCAGCGCGACGGCCACCAGGACGACGGGGACGATGCCGAGGTCGCGGCCCCAGGCCAGCACGAGGGCGGCGAGTCCGAGAGGGGGAGCGACCGTGGTCCACGAGGGCAGAGGGCTGGTCGTTCGCGCGGCCATGCCCCACCCTCTCATTGGCCGCCATCGTGCCGGGCGACCGGCTCCGGATCCCGGGCTGGGGCGCCTCGCGCGCGGGAGTCTCGGAGGGACGGGCCAGCCCCGGGCCCGCTCAGCCGCGACGTCGGTACACGCGGGCCTCCCACGGCCGCAGGACGGGAAGGCCGGCGTCCTCGGGCGCCACCGGGTCGGCGTGGTTGCCGATCACGAGCTCGGCCCCT
Source organism: Pedococcus sp. (assembly GCF_036554925.1). NCBI lineage: Bacteria > Bacillati > Actinomycetota > Actinomycetes > Micrococcales > Intrasporangiaceae > Pedococcus > Pedococcus sp. The sequence continues at coordinate 10,507 of NZ_DATBMI010000151.1, read as the reverse complement.
GACCAGTCCGGTTGGCCCGGGAGTTCAGGGACGGCCAGGTCCTCGCCGGAGAAGTTCGCGAGCACCAGCAGCGTCTCGGGCCCGAGCGAGCGCGTGAAGGCGTAGAGCGTCGGGTGTTCCGGCACCAGCATGTGGAAGTCGCCGTCGGCCACCACGGGGTCGGTGTGCCGCAGCTCGATGAGCCGCCGGTAGTGGTGGAACACCGAGTCCGGGTCGGCGACCTCGCGCTCGGCGTTGATGACGTCATGGTTCGGGTTGACGGGGAACCACGGCGTGCCCGTGGTGAAGCCGGCGTTCGGGGAGGCGTCCCACTGGACGGGGGAGCGGGCGTTGTCGCGGCTGCCGTCGCGCAGCGCCTCGAGCACCTCCTCGGCGGCCAGGCCCTGCCCCATCGCCGTGGCGAAGTAGTTGACCGACTCGATGTCGAGGAACGACTCCGCGCCGGCGAAGGGCACGTTGGTCATGCCCAGCTCCTCGCCTTGGTAGATGTACGGCGTGCCGCGGTGCAGGTGGAGCACGGTGGCGAGGAGCTTGGCCGACGCGACCCGGTGTTCGCCGTCGTCGCCGAAGCGCGAGACCGCGCGGGGCTGGTCGTGGTTGTCCCAGTAGAGGCTGTTCCAGCCGACGTCGGCCAGCCCGGCCTGCCATCGCCCGAGGGAGGCCTTGAGGTCGACGAGCTGCAGCGGCCGGCGGTCCCACTTGTGTGCGCCGTGGTCGAGGCCGACGTGCTCGAACTGGAAGACCATGTCGACCTCGCGGCGCGTGGGGTCGGTGAAGAGGCGGGCCTCCTCCACCGTCACCCCGGGCATCTCCCCGACCGTGAGGAGCCGGTCCTGACGCCCCTCGAACACCTCGCGGTGCATCTCCTGGAGGAACTCGTGGATCCGCGGCCCGCAGAGGTAGTGCGGGCTGCCGTCGCCGTACAGCCCGCCGTGGGTGAGGTGGCCGTCGGGCAGTGAGGTGTCCTTGGAGATCATGTTGATGACGTCCATCCGGAAGCCGTCGACCCCCCGGTCCAGCCACCAGCGCATCATCGCGTAGACCGCCTCGCGCACCTGCGGGTTCTCCCAGTTGAGGTCGGGCTGCTTGCGCGAGAACAGGTGGAGGTAGTACTCGCCCGTCCCCTCGTCGAACTCCCAGGCGGAGCCGCTGAACGAGGCCTCCCAGTTCGTCGGCTCCGCGCCGTGTGCGCCCGGCTCCATGCCCTCGCGCGCCGGCCGCCACCAGTACCAGTCGCGCTTGGGGTTGTCCTTCGACGAACGGGACTCCACGAACCACGGGTGCTCGTCGGAGGTGTGGTTCACCACGAGGTCCATGACGACGCGTATGCCGCGCGCGTGTGCCTGCTCGAGCAGCTCGTCGAAGTCGGCGAGGGTGCCGAAGGTGGGGTCGATGTCCTGGTAGTCGGCGATGTCGTAGCCGTTGTCGTCCTGCGGCGAGACGTAGACCGGCGAGAGCCACACGACGTCGACGCCCAGGGCGGCGAGGTGGTCGAGGCGGGCGATGATGCCCCGCAGGTCGCCGATGCCGTCGCCGTTGCTGTCCTGGAAGCTGCGCGGGTAGACCTGGTACACGACCGCTGAGTGGAACCACCGCCGCGTGGAGGGGCTCAGCTCGGGCGTCGGGCTCGTCGTCACGTCAACAGACATGGCCCGCAGTCTCCCCGACCCCGGTGAGTGCCCGCCAGTCCTCGAGCGGCGGCGGGTCAGGTCGGCTCCGGCCCGCTCTCGCGCTCCTCGGCCCCGGGCTGGTGGGCCAGCAGCGCCCAGAGGATGCAGACGAGGTCGACGAGCTCCTGGGCCCACGCACCGGCGATGGCGGGCAGGAACCCCGCCGCCGCGACCAGCATCAGGCCCACGGAGAGACCGAGACCGATCGCGATCGCCTGCCAGGCGACCCGCATCGTGCGCCGCCCGATCTGCACCGCCCGCACCGACCGGTAGAGGTCGTCGAGCATGACGACGACGTCGGCGGACTCGCTCGCCGCGGTCGAGCCGCGCGCGCCCATGGCCACCCCGACCTCGGCCGCGGCCAGCACGGGGGCGTCGTTGACCCCGTCCCCGACCATCATCACCGGCCGGTCGGGGAGCCCGGCCACGACGTCGACCTTGTCCTGCGGCAGCAGGCCGGCGCGCACGTCGTCGACGCCGATCTGCTCGGCGATGTGGCGCGCGGTGGGCTCGGCGTCCCCGGTGAGCATCAGCGTGTGGTGCACCCCGGACCGGCGCAGCGCGGCCAGGGTTCGGTGGGCCTCCGGGCGCACCCGGTCCGCGAGGGCGAGCTGACCGGCATACCGGCCGTCGATGGCCACGTGCACGGCGCTCTCGCCCGGCCCCAGCGGGAGCGGGGGTATGCCGCCCGCCTCCGCGGCGACGAAGCTCGCCTTCCCGACGACGACCCGGTGGCCGTCGACCGTCGCGGTCGCTCCCCGGGCGGTGGCCTCGGTGGCGGCGACCGCCGGCGTGGCCTCGAGCCCGCGCTCGCGGGCCCCCGCCACGATGGCGGACGCGAGCGGGTGGGTGGAGAAGAGCTCGACCGATGCGGCGGCGGCCAGGAGGTCGTCGTCGCCGAGGCCGTCGGCCGGCTGGACCATCGCGAGCTCGGGCGCACCGCGGGTCAGGGTGCCCGTCTTGTCGAACGCCGCCGTCCGCACCCGCGCCAGCGTCTCGAGGGTGCCTCCGCCCTTGACGATGATGCCCAGCCTCGCGGCTCGGGACATGCCGGCCATGAAGGCGACCGGCGCGGCGATGAGCAGCGGGCAGGGGGTCGCGACGACGAGCACCTCGGCGAACCGCCCGACGTCGCCGCTGAGCCACCACGCGCCACCGGCGATGGCGAAGGCGAGCAGCGTGAACGGCACCGCCACCCGGTCGGCGAGCCGGACGAAGGGGGCGCGCGAGCGCTGGGCGTTCTCCACGAGGTCGACGATCCGCTGGTACTGGGAGTCGGCGGCCGCGGCCGTGGCGCGCACGTGGATCGCGCTGGAGCCGTTGACCGAGCCGGAGAGCAGGGACTCCCCGCGGGTGTGCTCCACCGGCAGGGGCTCGCCGGTCAGCGAGGACTCGTCGAAGGCGCCCGAGGCCGAGAGGAGCACCCCGTCCACCGGCAGGATCTCCCCGGGCTTCACCAGCAGCGTGTCGCCGGCGCACACCGTGTCGACCGGCACGTCCACGCTGCGGTCGAACTGCCCGTGGGGGACGAGCAGGTGGGCCGTCTGTGGGGCACGGGACATCAGCGCCGAGAGCTCACGGGTGGCGCGGCCGGCCGCGATCGTGTCGAGCGCCTCGCCGGTGGTGAGCATCAGCACGACGACGAGGGAGGCCCAGTGCTCCCCGACCGCGACGGTCGCGACGATCGCGGTCACGGCGAGGACGTCCACGCCGTACCTGCCCCGGCGGAGGGCGGCGACCATGTGCAGCGACCGCCTCGCGGCGAACGACAGGGTGTAGACGGACAGCAGCCACCGCGCCGCCACCGGCTGGCCCCCGAGCTCGAGGACTCCACCGGCAGCACCGACGAGCAGGGTCAGGCCGATCAGCGGGTAGCCACGCAGTGCGCTGATGACCCGGAGCACGTGCGGCCCGCCTCCTCTCGCCGCCCCCTCCAGCGTGCGTGGCGACGGCGCGGTCTGGCAGGGGCGATGGTCCCGGCCCGCCTGACGAAGATACCCCCGGGGGTACATGGGACTTTCGGCACTGTCTGCCACGACCGCGCCTGCCTAGCGTCGGGAGCAGACGAAGAGGTGAGCCGGCGAGCGGCTGGGTGAGTGTGGGAGTGGGAGCGATGAGGCGACTGGTGGTCCTCGGTGGGGGCACGGCCGGAACGATGGTGGTCAACAAGCTGCGCCGGCGCCTGGACCGCTCCGAGTGGGAGATCACCGTCGTCGACCGCGACGACGACCACCTGTACCAGCCCGGCTACCTCTTCCTTCCCTTCGGGACCTATACGCCCGACCAGGTGGTGCGCAAGCGCCACGCCTTCATCCCCGACGGGGTCGACTTCGTCATCGCCGAGGTCGATCGCGTCGACGCGGAGCGCAGCAGGGTCGTCCTGCGCGACGGCCGGGAGCTGCCGTACGACTACCTCGTCATCGCGTCGGGCACGACGCCCCGACCCGACCAGACGCCGGGGATGCTGGGTGCGGAGTGGCGCCGGAGCGTCTTCGACTTCTACTCGTTCGAGGGCTCCACGGCCCTGGCGGAGGCCCTGAGGCGGTTCGACCACGGGCGGCTGGTCATCCACATCACCGAGATGCCGATCAAGTGCCCGGTGGCCCCGCTGGAGTTCGCCTTCCTGGCCGACGCCCACCTGCGGGAGCGGGGAGTGCGCGACCGGGTCGAGCTCGTCTACGTCACGCCGCTGTCGGGCGCCTTCACCCAGCCGATCGCCTCGAAACAGCTCGGCGACATGCTCGACGAGCGCAAGATCCTCGTCGAGCCCGACTTCATGGTCGAGCGGGTCGACAACGAGGCGAAGGCGCTCGTCTCCTACGACGAGCGCGAGGTGCCCTTCGACCTGCTCGTGACGGTGCCGCTCAACATGGGGGCCGACTTCGTCGAGCGTTCCGGGCTGGGCGACGAGCTCAACTACGTCCCCGTGGACCGGGCCACGCTGCAGTCCACGACCCACCCGAACATCTTCGCCCTCGGCGACGCCTCCGACATCCCGGCCTCCAAGGCCGGCTCGGTGGCCCATTTCTCGGTCGAGATCTTCGTCGACAACTTCCTCGACCTCGTCGCCGGGAAGCCGATGACCGGGGCCTTCGACGGCCACGCCAACTGCTTCGTCGAGTCCGGCGACGGCAAGGGGCTGCTCATCGACTTCAACTACGACACGGAGCCGCTGCCCGGCGCCTACCCGCTGCCTGCGGTCGGGCCGCTTCGGCTGCTGAGGGAGACCCGGGCCAACCACCTCGGGAAGCTGGCGTTCCGCTGGGTCTACTGGAACGTCCTGCTCCCGGGCCGCCCTCTTCCGCTCCCGGCCCACATGTCCATGGCAGGCAAGCGGATCCCTGCCGGCGCCACCGTCGGCACGACCACCAAGGAGTGAGAACGATGCCCGTCACCACCATCGACGGCCGCCAGGTGCACGTCAACGAGGAGGGTTTCCTCACCGATCCCCAGGAGTGGGACGAGGCCCTCGGCAAGGCCCTCGCCGCCCAGATCGGCATCGACCTCGGTGACGAGCACTGGAAGGCGATCCGGTTCCTGCGCGACGACTACGCGGTCAAGGGCGAGACCCCCACGCTGCGCAGGGTGACCGTCGCCGGCGGCATCCCGACCAAGCAGCTCTTCGTGCTCTTCCCGCAGAAGCCAGCCAAGAAGATGGCCTACATCGCGGGCCTGCCCAAGCCGCACGGCTGCGTCTGACCCACGCGCACGCCGACCGTCCATCCGAGAGAAGAGGGTTCGTCATGACGAGCATGGACACGGCCCCGGCCATCGTCCCCAACTTCGACACCGAAGGTGCTGCGGGCCGCAAGCTCGCGATCATCTGCTCCAAGGGCAGCCTCGACATGGCCTACCCCGGGCTGATCCTGGCGAACGCCGCGCTCGGGGAGGGTGTGGAGACGCACCTGTTCTTCACGTTCTGGGGCTTCGAGATCATCAACAGGAAGACGATGGGCGACCTCAAGTTCACCCCGCTGGGCAACCCGGCGACGCACATGCCGCAGGGCCTGGGCGGCCTGCCCGGCGTGACGCACATGGCGACGGAGCGGCTGAAGAAGGCGATCGCCGACCTCGACGTGCCCGACGTGCCGGAGTTCCTCGAGCAGATCGTCGCCTCCGGCGGCCACCTGTGGGCGTGCCGGATGTCGGCGGACATGAACCACCTGACCGAGCAGGACCTCTACGAGGAGGTCGAGGGCATCATCAGCGCCAGCGACTTCATCGAGAAGACCGAGGGGGCGCAGCTGCTCTTCATCTGAGCTCCGCCTGCGGCAACAGGGCCCGCGCGGGTGATCCGTGTGCCGCGTGGGAACCCACGCGGCATACGTGCGCGTTTGGCAGGTTTTGCCCGTTCTGCGACGGGGGCTTCGGCGTTGGCCGGGAGGCCGTGGCATGCTGTCTGCGGTTCGGCGGCGCACGAGGAGTGGACGGGCACATGGCGGTCAGGCATCTCAGTTCCGGCGTGGACACCGGCGGCCAGCGCCCCGCGCTGATCGCGGTCGGGGCCACCCTCCTGTGCGTGGTCGTGGCGATGGTGCTGCTGTGGCCCGACAAGGCGCCGCAGTCGCTGCCCGACGGTGGCCAGCAGGTGTCCGGGACCATCACCGCACTGTCCACCCAGGGCTGCGAGCCCACCGGACTCGGCGGGGCGATGAAGGCCGCGTGTGGGAAGGCGGACGTCAAGCTGACGGAGGGCCCCCAGTCCGGCTACTCGGTCTCGACCACCGTGCCCGGTGGCCCGGGCGCGCCGGTCGTCGCGGTCGGCGACGACGTCGTCCTGCTGTACACGCCCGCGAACCCGGAGGAGCTGCGCTACCAGGTCACCGACCACGAGCGGGGACTCCAGCTGTGGGTGCTGCTCACGGCGCTCGCGCTCGCGATCGTCGCGTTCGGGCGGCTCCGCGGCGTCACCGCCCTCCTGGGGCTGGGCATCACCTTCGGTGTGCTGCTGATGTTCGTCATCCCGGCGATCCTCTCCGGTCGGCCGCCGCTGCTGGTGGCGATCGTGGGCGCCATCGGCATCGCGCTCACCGTCCTCTACCTCACCCACGGCGTCACCCGCAGCACCACGGTCGCGGTCGCCGGCACCGTCGCGAGCCTGACGCTCACGGGGGTGCTGGCCTACGCCTCCGTGGAGGCGACCCGCCTGTCCGGCGTCGCGGACGAGACCTCCGCGAACCTCGGGGTGCTCTACGGGGTCAACATGCAGGGGCTGCTGCTGGCCGGCATCCTCATCGGCTCGCTGGGCGTGCTCGATGACGTCACGGTCACCCAGGCCGTCACCGTGCAGGAGCTCGCGGAGGCGAACCCCAGCTACGGCTTCCGGCAGCTGTATGCCGCAGCGACGCGCGTCGGGCGCGCCCACATCGCCTCGGTGATCAACACGATCATCCTCGCGTACGCCGGCGCCTCGCTGCCGCTGCTCGTGCTCATCACCGCGATCGACAACCCGGTGGGCCAGGTGCTCTCCGACCAGCTGGTCGCGACCGAGCTCGTGCGCAGCGCGGTGGGCACCATCGGCCTCATCGCAGCCGTGCCCTTGACCACGGCGCTCGCCGCCTGGTGGGGCGTGCGACAGCCGCGAGCCGGTGCCGGCGCGGGTGGTGCCGGCGCGGACCATCCCGCCGATGCTGCCGCGACCACCGTCACGCCCGACCACGCAGGGGCCGGGGTGACCCTCACCGCACTGACCGCACGCGTCAGGGCCCAGGTCGAGGCCAAGCTCGCCAGCGTCCGCCAGTAGGCGGCCCTTCGCTCCGGGCGGCCGGGTCAGCCGGCGCGCTGCCCGGCGGTGTCGGCGGGGCGCAGCACCAGCACCTCCAGCGGCTCGGTGCGGCCGCGGATCGCCACGGTGCGCCGCTCCAGCCCGTCGGGTTCGACACGGGCCGCCTCGGCGGCGGCCACGCTGACGATGAGCTCGCCGGCGGCGGCGACCGACGCGAGCCGCGCCGTGGCGTTGACGGTGTCTCCCAGAGCCGTGAAGTCGTCGACGGTCGCGATCGGGCCGCTGGCGCCGACGAACGCGGTGCCGGTGTGCACCGCCGTGCCCACCGGGATCGCGCCCGAGGCGGAGGCGTCCGGGGAGGCCGCAGCTTCGGCGAGGTCTGCGCCCGCCCGGACCGCGGCGGCGGCGTGGTCGGGGCCGGAGATCCCGCCGAAGAACAGGCCGATGACCTCGTCGCCGACGACCTTGTCGACCAGGCCGTCGTGTCGGGCGATGGCGTCGGTGGCCAGCCGGTAGAAGTGGTCGAGGAAGGCGTGGAACTCCGAGGGGCTCATCCGTTCGCCCAGGGCGGTGGAGCCGCGCACGTCGGAGAACAGCAGGCTCACCGGGATCTCCAGGCCGGTCACGCCGCGCTTGCGCAGCTCGGCGACACACTTCTCGCACAGCGAGGGGTTGCCGGAGCGGCCGTAGCCCAGGGCTCGGAACGCCATGCCGCCGAAGCCGCCGAAGGGCGCCTCGCACAGCTTGCACCGCGGTGAGGAGGGGATTCTCCGGAACCGCTTGCGCTGCGCGGCCAGGCCGGGGTGCTCACCGGTGAAGAAGGCCCGGATCTGCTCCACACCAGCGGGATCGGCGTCCGCCATGGCATCGAATCTACTCCCGGGGCAGGGCGTCCCTCAGGGCTTCGGGCGAGTGACCGCCTGGTGAAGCGGACGCGATGTGTCCGCAACCGCCTCTAGGGTGCCGGGCATGGCCATCGCACGTTTCCCCAGCATCGTCCTCGACTGCCCCGATCCTGCAGTGCTCGCGACGTTCTACGGCGCGATGCTCGACTGGGACGTGAAGGTCGAGCGCGACTGGGCCGAGGCCCGTGCCGACTACGGCCAGTGCCTGTGTTTCCAGCGAGTCGATGACTACACGCCGCCGCAGTGGCCGGGGCAGCAGGTGCCCCAGCAGATGCACCTCGATGTGGTCGTCGATGACCTCGACGCGGCCGAGGCCGCGGTGGTCGGGCTGGGGGCCACACTGCACGACCACCAGCCGGGCACCACCTTCCGCGTCTTCCTCGACCCGGCCGGCCACCCGTTCTGCGTCTGCCTCGACTGACCACCTCAATCGGAGGGGCGGGGCGGGTCCCCGCTCCTATCCTGAGCCGATGGACCTGGAGTTCAGCGGCGAGATGTGGTTCTGGAAAGGCCCTGCGCCATGGCACTTCGTCACCGTGCCGGACGAGAGCTGCTCCGCGCTGGACGCCATGTCCGCCGTCGTGAGCTACGGCTGGGGCATGATCCCCGTCACGGCGCGGATCGGGAGGACTCGGTGGACGACGTCCCTGTGGCCGAAGGGCGAGCGCTACATCGTGCCGGTGAAGGCGGAGGTCCGCAGGGCCGAAGGCCTGCAGGTCGGAGACACGGTGACGGTCCGCCTGGTGGTCGGAGTCTGACCCGTCGGCAGGGCGGCCCCCGGGTCCAGCGTCGGCTCGGGCGTCGGCTCAGGCGTGGGCTGGGTGTGGGATGGGTGTGGGCTCGGTGTGGGCTCGGTGTGGGCTCAGGCGCCGGTGACCTCGAGGCCGAGCCAGGCGGCGAGGTCGTCGATCTCGGCGCGGACCGCCGCGGCCATGCCCTTGGTGAAGCGGATGTCCTCGTGGATCGCGTTGACGACCAGGGCGCCGGCGTTCCGGTCGGCAGTGGCGTCGAGCTTGCCGACCAGCCGGTCGCCGTGCAGGACGGGGAGGGCGAAGTAGCCCCACCGGCGCTTGTCCTTGGGCTTGTACATCTCGAGGAGGTACTCGAAGCAGAAGAGCTGCTCGGCGCGGACGCGGTCGTGGACGAGCCGGTCGAACGGGGAGAGCAGCGCCGTGCGGCCGCTGAACGGCATACCGAGGTATGCCGGGTGGACGCGCCACGTGCCCGGCACGCCCTCGACCACGGCCTCCTCACCGGCGTCCCCGACGTAGGGAGTCTCGCCCGGGAACTGGAGGCCGGAGGTCCGGGCGATGCCGAGGGCCGCGAGGCGGCGCTCATTGCGGTGCCGGATGGCGGCGTCGAGGTCGAGCGTCGGCAGGTCCGGAGGGTATACGCGCTCGGGAAGGTCCCAGTAGCGCTGGCGGCCCTTCCGGCCCGAGATCGCGACGTGCCCGCGGAGGGCAAGGGCCTCGAGCATCTTGGTGATGTTGCGGTTGTTCGTCCAGCCCGATGACGGCCACGGCTCGACGCTCGTGTCGGGGATGTCGCGGGAGAGCAGCGGGCCCTTCTCTTCCAGGAGCGCGAGGATGTCGCGGCGGAAGGGCTCGTTGGTCTCGAGCCACGCAGCCAGGGAGGGGTAGGGCTCGGCGTCGCGGACCTCGGCGATCACGGCTGGCACGTCGCGCGGTGACCGGATGTAGGCGACGGTCTCGACGAGGGTGCGGTCGGCTTCGACAGCCTTGACCAGGTCAGCGGGCTGGTAGGCGGAGCCGAGCCGGCTCCACAGCACGAGGTCGGCGCTCGGTGCGATGGCGGCGGTGGGGTCGATCTGAAGGATCGTCAGGCGCTCCACGACACCGACGAGGTCGGTCGGGCGCGGCGCGTCGAGCAGCTGCGCCTGCACCGCGATCCGGCGGGCCTCGTCCTTGCTGAGCCGGTGGACGACCATGGCGCCGACCATAGCGCCGCCCGGGGCGGTGCAGTGGCGAACGGGTCTGGCCCCTCAGGCTCCGGCCGCGAATTCCGCCGCCACCGGTGCACGCCTGGTGGCCACGACCTCACGGTGCCGTGGTGGTGGAGTCCGTCGTCGTGGGGTCGGTCGTCGTGGTGTCTGTGGTGGTCACGGGTGGGGCGGTCGTGGTGACCGGCGGCTCGGTCGTGGTGACCGGCGGCTCGGTCGTGGTGACCGGCGGCTCGGTCGTGGTCAC
>NZ_DATBMI010000063.1:0-17982 GCF_036554925.1 Pedococcus sp. | reverse complement strand
TCACGGGCTCGTCGACGAGAGGAGGAACACCCTCATCTCTTGGTTGACGAACGCTGGTGATTCGATGGGGCAGAGGTGTCCAGCGTTGGATACGAAGACCAGCCGAGAACCCTTGATCGCCGCCTGGAGCTGCTCGCCGACCCCACGCGGCGCGCGCACGTCATCCTCGCCGTAGATGAGCAGAGTGGGCACGCTGATTCCGGGGAGCGCGCTGCGAAGATCTTCCGCGCTTGCCCTGGCCATTGCCCGGAACCCAGCAGGGTGGAACGCGGCCATGGCCTCCGCGAACTGTTCGACGTCCCTCGCCGGCACGGAACTTCGAAACATCGTTGGCAGTAGCGTTGCGCAGAACTCCTTTGGCGTCAGTTGGGACAGTCGTAGCGCTTGGTCCAGGCGTCGCTGGGCCTCGTCGGCAGGCAGCGAGCCAGCCCATCCGGCGTAGGCGGATGTGAGAACGAGGCTTTGCACCGCAGCGGGGTAGCGTCGCGTGAAGGCGATCGCAAGCGCACCGCCGAACGAGAGCCCGCAGATGTGGGCGCGTTCTATTCCCAATTGAGCCAGAAACGGCGCGAGGCAATCGGCGTAGCCGTTCATCCCTGTGTACTCGGGTGGATCCGTCGAGAGTCCAGCGCCTGGAGCGTCCCAGGCCAGCACGGTGAATTCACTGCTCAGCACGTCGATCTGGTGCCGCCAGGTCGATGGTCCGTCACCGACGTAACCGTGCAGAAGCACGAGAGGCGGGCCCGAGCCGGCACGTACATAGGCAATCTCCAGGCTGCCGACTTCGGTCCGCTCCTTCACGCCTCCAACGTATGCGGAACCCGTGCACATCGGCTATGTCCGGCAACGGGCCAGGATGGTCCGGTGGGCTGGCGGCGCTTCGCAGCATCCTTCACCGCGCGGCGGTTCGACGCATGGGCGAGGCGAAAGAACCCGCGGACGCCGTTGCATCGTCGTGACCACGGAGGATTCCATCAGCCCCCGGTCAACGAGCTGGCGGATGTACAGCTCGACGTGAGCCCGCGGCACACCGACCAGTGCGTCGAGTCCGTGAACCTCGCCCTCGAGAACCATTCACGCAGCCAATGGGCACACAGCGCATGGGTGTCCAGTGCGGAGCCGGCGCCCTGTTCGCACTCGCTCGCCCAGCCTCTCCGCCGCCCTGTCCACCGACTCCATCGCGCAGAACGTGGCACCCCCCGGAGTAGCGCGTCGCCGCGGGGACCTACGCCCCTGGTGCGCCCTGGGGGATGACGCCGAGCTGCTGGAGCAGGGACAGCATGTCGACGACGCCCCAGTGCTCGACGACCAGGCCGGCATCGTCGAACCGCATGATGTCGATGAGCTTCACTTCGACCCGCCGACCGGACGGCGGCATCCCCAAGAACTCGCCGTCCTGCGTTCCGGAGACCCTCACCCGCGCGACGGTCCTGTCGCCGCTGGCGATGACCTCGTCGACGGCCATCTGCATGTCGGGGAAGGCGGCCCGGTACCCGCGGAACAGCTCCAGGACGCCGTCCTTCGTCGGGGGCAGGCCCGGCGTCTCCTCGTGCTCGACGAAGTCCGCGGCCACCAGGGCGCCGAACCCGTCGATGTCTCCTGCGCTGATGAGCTCGTAGGCACGTCGCATCGTCGTGGCGTGGTCCATGGTTGTCCTCTCGGTCCAGGGTGAACCTTGGACCTACGCCTCGACGTAGACCGTCATCGGCATGATGACCCCGTGCGACTCGGCCTGGGCGGCCACCTCCGGGGGCATCGAGGCGAGCATCGCCGTCAGGGCGCCGACGTCGTCGATCTCGAACGACACAGCGGCCTGCCTGCTCCCGTCGAGGGCGACGAGGTCCGTGATGTTCGTGGCACCAGGGAGTGCCGCGGCGCGTTCGGCCTTGCCCTGGAGCCACCGGTCGACGTCCTGGATCGCGTGGGTGATGACGATTCTGGGCATCGGGGGTGCCCTTCCGTTGGGCTGGCGTCCGGGTTCTCGCGGACGGGTGTACTCCTTCAATGTCCCGCCCTGCCGACGCCGGGACCATGGCCCGACCGAGCGGTTCACGCCCGCAATCGCTCGGCGCGGCTCGCGGTGTCAGGACGGGACGACGTGGCGGTGGTCATCGCCCCGGACCCATACTCCGGGTCATGACCAACCGCACACTCGCCTGCGTCTTCGCGCACCCGGACGACGACGCCTACGGTGTCGGCGGCAGCGTCGCCCTCCACGCGAACGACCCGGACTTCCGGTTCGTCCTGGTCCACGCAACCTTCGGCGAGCAGGGGGATATCAGGGACGGGTTCCCGGCCACGCGGCATACGCTGGGGTCCATCCGCCGGGCTGAGGACGAGGCCGCGTGGCGGGCGCACGGTCGCGTCCCCGACCGTCACGAGTGGTTGGGTCTGCCGGACGGTGGCCTCGCCGAGGTTCCCTTCGACGACGTCGTGGCGGCCGTCGCGCGGATCCTCGACGAGGAGGATCCCGCCGTCGTCGTGACGTTCGGTCCCGACGGCATCTTCGGGCACCCCGACCACGTCGCCATCGGTGCAGCCACCGACGAGGCGTTCGCGCGTCTGCGACGCCGGGACCGGTCCGGGTTCCAGCGGCTGGCGCACGGCGCGGTCCCGCAGACGGTCTTCGAGAGGTGGAACCGCCAGCGAGCCGAGCTGGGGCTCTTCACCTTCGACCCGACGCAGACCTACCACATGCGCGGTGTGCCCGACGAGCAGATCCGGGTCACCGTGGACTGCCGGGCCGTCGCCCACCGCACCGTCGCCGGCCTTCGCGAGCACCGAAGCCAGCTGCACGTCATGTCGGACGACCCAACCAACACCTCCCAGTGGGAGCGGCGCCTGGGGCGGGAGTGGTACGCGATCGCCTGGCCTGAGCTCGACGGCGATGTGCCGATGCTGACGGACCTCTTCGACGGCCTCGAGTGAGCCGACGCCCCGCGGCGCCTCACGCGCCGGCGAGCGTGACGCCGTGGCGCCGGGTCACCGACAGGATCGCCTCCATCGACTCCTCGACCGGCCGGTCCGCCGGGACGGAGCCGGCGAAGTCGGCGAAGAACCGGCCGGCACCCTCGCCGGAGGTGATCGCGAGGAACCGGGCGGACTCGCCGACCACCTGGAAGGTGCTCGGCGTCCCTGCCGGGAAGACGACCAGCCCGCCGGGCTCCACGTCGTGTGACGTGCCGTCGACCAGGGCGGTGACCCGGCCCTCCAACAGGAACAGCACGCCGGTCCACGGCGAGACGTGCGGGGGCGCCATCGGCGCGGCGGGCGCGACCACCTCGAAGACCTCGAAGGCTCCGCCGGAGTCCTGGACCGCGGCCTTCGCGACGTGGTCGCCGTCGATCATGGGGTAGTGCCGGCCCTCGCCGGGCGGGACGTGGGTGCTCATGGCTCCTCCTTGGCTGGGTGCGACCAGCCTGCGGCGGCGGGGCGGCGGGGGAGCGAGTAGTGCGCTACTCGACTCCGAGCACGTCGGCCAGCGCGGTGCGCTCGGAGACGCCGAGCTTGAGGCCGGCGCGGTAGAGGTGCCCCTCGACGGTGCGCACCGACACGGTCAGCCGGTGGGCGATATCCCTGTTGGACAGCCCCCGGGCGGCGAGGGAGACGATCTCGCGCTCGCGGGCGGTCAGCGGCAGCGGTCGGACGGCGATCGCCAGGGCCGGCGTGCGGGCACCGGACCGGGCGGCCAGCTTCTCGGCGTGGGCCGTGGCGGAGAGAGCCGAACCCGGTCGGCCCTGCCGACGGTGGACATCGGCCGCCTGGGCCGCCGCGTCGCCGGCCGCGACGAGGTCACCGAGACGGGTCCAGGCGTCGGCGGCCTCCAGCAGCTTCTCGCCGTCCTCGTCCGCCCACGCCTGGGCGTGGGCGCGGGTCGCCGCGGCCCGGGGGCCGAGCTCGGGGAGCGCGGTGAGGCGGGCCAGCGCAGCGGTCGCGTCGCCGAGCTGGACCGCGGTCTGCCAGGCGAGCACCTCGTAGGCGGGGGCGCCGGTCTCGCGGGCCAGGTCGGCGGCGGCGACGGCGTGGCCGAGCGCCACGCTCGTGGATCCCTCGGCAGCGGACCCCCACGCCCGCGCGAGGAGGTCGTCGGGCACGAGGAGCTGGTAGGCCGGGTGGCGCTCGGTGACGACGCCGTCCAGGAGGGGCGCAGCCTTCGCCGTCTGGCCGGTCTGCGCCAGGGCCGTCGCCAGCAGGGTGCGGCACCGGAAGCGGAACTCGTGCCCCGACTCCGCCAGCCCGGCCCACGCCTCGCGCAGCAGGGGTAGCGCGTCGCGGACCCGGCCTCCGGCGAGGGCGGCGTGACCGGCGACGACCAACCCCATCAGCCTGGCCGGGCCGGGCAGGTCGGCTGACGCTGCCTGCATCCTCCGGGCGTGCTCGTCGGCGCGGCCAGGTGCCCCGGCGAGACGGTGCCCGAGCACCTGCAGGTCCGCGAGCCCGAACCCGGGAATGGTGGTGGGCACGCGATCGGCGGTGAGCCCACCCACGACCGCGGCCTCGTCGAGCAGCCGGGGCTCCCCGGTGACGGCGGCTGCCGCGGACACTGCGGAGGCGACCAGGATGCGGGCCAGGTCGTCGGGCAGCTCGTCGTGCAGCAGCCCAGGACCGCGCGCGAGCACAGGGGAGAGCTCGCCGACCGCAGCGGCGAGGGCGAGGGACATGGCGGCGACGTGGAGCGGGGCCGCGCCGGTGGCCTCGGCCGCGGCCAGCGCCTGGCGGGCCGAGTCGGGCGCTGCCATGGTCCAGAGAAGGTTGCCGGTGCGGTGCAGCTGCACCAGCGCGCGCGTCCCGCTGTCGGGTGCGCTCTCGGCGAGGTCGGCGAGGATCGCCTCGGCCTCGTCGCCGCGGCTGAGCCAGGACAGCGCCGCGGCGTGCACCAGCCGGGCGCCGGGGTCGCCCGTGGCGGCGGACGCCCGAGCCAGCCGCTCGGCCAGCGGCAGGTCGTACATCCGGG
Organism: Pedococcus sp.; assembly: GCF_036554925.1. Taxonomy (NCBI): domain Bacteria; kingdom Bacillati; phylum Actinomycetota; class Actinomycetes; order Micrococcales; family Intrasporangiaceae; genus Pedococcus; species Pedococcus sp. The sequence goes on along the minus strand of NZ_DATBMI010000063.1, from coordinate 13,028 downwards.
TCGCGGCCTCGGCTGCCTGCAGGAACAGCGCGGGTTCCGGGGCCAGGTCGGAGTCCAGGGTGAGCACGGCCCGGGGGATCGGGTCCGGCGCTGCGGGGTCCAGGGCCTGCGCCACCCGGCCGCGTAGGCGGCGTGCGCGCAGGGTGCCCATGGCGCGGCGGCGGACCTCGCCGTACAGCGGGTGCGCCAGCCGGGCGACGAGCCCGTCGGTGCGCACCAGGCCCCGGCCCTCTGCCTCCTCGAGGTCGGCAGGCGAGGTCAGCGCCGCCAGTGTCGGGACCGCCACCGGCTCGGCCAGCGCGACCAGGTCCACGACGTCCTGCACCCCCGCCGCGAGGCCGCCGATCTCGTGCGCCAGGAGGTCCGTCAGCTCCGGGGAGAGCGCGGGCTCGCTGGTCCACCGCCAGATCCCCGACGCCGGCGTGAACCGGCCCGCCGACACCTCCCCGGTCAGCAGGTGCCGCAGGAACAGCGGGCTTCCCTGGGTCATGGTCCACAAGCGGTGCGCGGAGGTGGACTCGACAGGACCGCCGAGCACCCGGGCGACCAGGCCGGTGGTCTGGCCGGCGTCCAGCGGCTCCAGGTCGAGGCGGGTGAGGTGGTCGTCCTTCCAGAGGGAGGTCACCGCGTCGGGGGCCGGCTCGCCGGTCCGGAGGGTGACCAGCGCCGGGGCCAGCCGCCGGGCCACCACGCGGTGCAGCACGATCGCGGAGTGCTCGTCGAGGAGGTGCGCGTCGTCGACGGCCAGCACCAGCGGCCGCTGCCGGACGAGCTGCTCCAGCGCCCGGCCGATGGTCTCGGCGGCGTCGCCGGCCGGGACGTCGAGCACGCCGGCGAAGGCACCGAGGGGGAAGGGCCGCGCGGCCGTGCTGCCATGGGCCCAGACGACGGTCGCAGTCCGACCCCGGGGAACCGCCAGTGCCTCACGGGCGAGCCGGGTCTTGCCCACTCCGGCGGGGCCCGCCACGACGATCCCCGGCGCCCCGGGCCGGGTCGCCGCCACGACCCGGCGCAGCTCCTCGTCCCGGCCGGTGAGCGGCCACGGCCGTTCCATGGCGTCAGGCTAGCCCCGACATGGACCCACGGTGTGCGACCCCGGGCTCTGGCGGGACCCGCCACGAGGGGCCACGCTGGGGTCATGTCCGGTGATGGCGAGGCGCGAGCAGCGGCGCGCGGCCGGCATACCCGGCTCCCTCCACGGTGGGTGATCGTGGCGTTCTGGCACGGCCACCGTGCTCTGCTGCGCGCGAGCGGGGGCCGGCTGGGGCTGTGGCGCCCAAGGCCGGGCCGCTGGGGGACGCTGCGGCTCACCACGACCGGACGGCGCAGTGGGCAGCCCCGCCAGGTCGTGCTCGGCTACTTCGAGGACGGCTCCAACCTCGTGACCATGGCGATGAACGGGTGGGGCCCGGCCGAGCCCGCGTGGTGGCTGAACCTGCAGGCCCACCCGGACGCCGTCGTCCAGACCCGCGACGGGGCACGACAGGTGCGTGGGCGCCGCGCCTCGGGCGAGGAGCGCGAGCGGCTCTGGTCGCGCTGGGCCGAGATCGACGTGAACCTCGACGACTACGCCGCCCGGCGGCCCACCGAGACCGCCGTCGTCGTCCTCGAGCCGCTCGACGCCGAGCCCGGCGGCTGAGCCCCCCGGCGACCCCGCGGTCAGTCGGCGAGGCGTTCCCGGAGCAGCCTGACGGCGGGCCAGGCCACCGGACGCGCCTCCTTCCCGCGGTCGCGTTGGCCGCCGCCCTGGGCAGCCGGCACGTGGCGGGCCACGAATGGCCAGGCCGGACCGTCGTGGTCGCCCCGATGCGCTCGCGGAGGCGGGTCGACCGGCGGTGGGAGGATGGGGCGTGCGGATGTCCTGGCGCCATGGTGTGGTCCTGGCCGGGTGTGCGGGGATTCTGATGCTGCCGGTCTCCGCGACGAGCGTCGCCTCGCCGGCGGTGATCTACCACAACGCGGTCGTGCTCACCATGGACGTCGGGCGGCCGAAGGCCGAGGCGGTGGCGATCGGCGATGGTCGGATCCTGGCCGTCGGCAGCGACCAGGACGTGCTGGCGTTGCGGAGAGGCCCGACGCGCGTCGTGGATCTCGGCGGGCGGACGGTGCTGCCGGGCTTCATCGACTCGCACGCGCACTGGATCGGCGACGCGGGCAGAGTGGGCCACAACGCCGATTCCGCGATCGACGCGGCCGTGCGCGCGGGGTGGACCAGCATCAATGAGCAGTTCGTCGACCAGGAGCGACTGGGGGAGCTGCGCGCTCTCGACGCCGCCGGTCGGCTCAGGGTGCGGGTCAACGCCTACCTGGCGGTCAACTTCGAGGAGGAGAAGTTCGGCACCTGGTTCCTCGGGTTCGAGCCGCGCCACGCGTACAGCCCGCGGCTTCGGCTGGCCGGGATCAAGCTGTTTCTCGACCACGACTGGGGCACCACGTTCCATTGGGACCAGGACGAGCTGGATGACTATGTCCAGACGGCGCACCGCAACGGGTGGCAGGTGGCGGCGCACACGGTCAGTGCCGTGGCGCACGACCAGATTCTCACGGCGGTGGCGAGGGCACAGGCCGCGGACCCCAACCCGGACGCACGCCACCGGGTCGAGCACGTCATCCAGCTCCGCGACGACCAGCTCACCAGGATGCGCGCGTTGGGGATGGTCGCGTCCATCCAGCCGGGGGTCCCGGGGGACCTGGCGGATGAGACGGGCTTCCCGGAGCTTGTGGCCCGAGGCCAGACCCGTTGGATCGCCCGCTGGCGAGACCTGGTCGAAAGCGGAGTCCGCACGATCGGCAGCACCGACATGCCGTGGCTCGTGCTCGGGTTGGTGGGTCGGCCCACCGAGCCGCCCCACGGATCACCCCTGGAGGCGGTCCACCAGGCGATGACCCGTCAGAGCTACTTCGGGCGCCCACCGGAGGACTGGCAGCTGGCCCAGCGCCTGACGGTCGACCAGGCGCTGCGGCTTTTCACCGTCGACGCCGCATACGGCACCTTCGAGGAGAACGTGAAGGGCACCTTGGCCCGCGGCAAGTACGCGGACGTCGTGATCCTCTCGGAGGACCCGACGAGCGTCGCGGTGGACTCGTTGCTGGACATCCGGGTGCTCGCAACCGTGGTCGGCGGGAGGGTGGAGCACTGCGCCGACGCCGCCCTGTGCTGACCGTGAGCGCTCGCGGACCTGCTGGGCGGCTGGTCCGGCCGGCCGAACGCGCGAGGCGGGTCGCCAGGGGCCGGGGCGGACGGATGGACCGGTCACTCGGCCCGGCAGTAGTGTCGACTGGCCGATCTCCCCGGCCGGCCCCGGCACGCCGACGTCCCCACCGACACGTCGACCGCCCGCCAGGAGGGGGCTCGTGGGTCTCGCAACGCCCAGAGGAGGATTCCGCCATGACGGGTGAGAAGTGGGTGCTCGCAGCGACCGTCTTCTTCTCTGGGCTCGCGGCCGGCCTCCTGGGAATGCTGTGCACCATCATGCGCCCGATGCTCACGCAGATGGACGGCCGGGACTTCCGCACCTTCATGGAGGCGTTTCTTCGCTTCGCGGACCGGTCATGGGGGAAGGCGTACAACCTCGGCTGGTCGCTCGGGATGTTCCTCCTGCCCGTCGTTGCGCTCGTGCTCCTCTGGGACGACCGCGGCTCCACCTCGTTCGTGCTCACCGCGACCGGCTGGGTGATCGTGGTCGTCGGCGTGATCATCGTCTCGAACGCTGTGAAGACACCTCACTACAAGGTGATGCTGGCGTGGGACCCCGAGGCGATGCCGCCGAGCTGGGAGGCGGGACGGCGGAAGTACTTCGCAATCAACTGGATCCAGCTCGCGACGACGTGGTCTGCGTTCGCCCTCTTCATCGCGGCGCTGATCGCCCTGTAGGGCGCCTGGACTGCCGGTCATGGCCGCCGTGGCGCGTCGGCCACAGACCATGGGTCGCGGCGTTGCTCAGAGCTGCAGGATCCTTGCCGAGATCTCGTATGCCGCGGCCGCGCCTCTCGGGTCGTGAAGGTCTCCGGGGGCCTCCAAGCACGCCCGGGAACGTGCGCGCACCGCGGAGCCGGGGTCCGCCGCGACGAGGTCGACGCACAGCCCATCGACGACGACCCTGGCGTCGTGTTCGTCCAGCCCGTCGAGGGCGAGACCGTTGTAGAGCAGGGTCGCAGCCTCGAGGAACACCTCACGAGCCATCTCGAGGTCCACCTCGGGCCGTGCCCTGGCAACTGCCTCTGCCGTTGCCAGGAACTGGTCGAAGGGCGGGTCCAGGGGGCCGTCCGACATACCGCGAGCCTCCCAAGGTGCCGGCGTCCCGGCAAACGAATATGAAGCGCGCTTGAGGACTGGACCTTCGGACTCACCGTCGGAGCTCAGCCACCTCGCCCAGCCGCTCGAGCTTGTGCGGGTTGCGGATCGCGTAGATCTCGGTGATCCGTCCGTCCTCGATGACGACGGACACCGCCGTGTCGTTCTCGCCGCCGGGATCGATGCGCACCGCGACGCCACCGTTGAGGTCCACGATGAAGGCCCTGGCACCCGGCGCGACCTCGGCGAAGCGGGCCATCACCGGGGCGAGCCTCGCGGCCCCGCGGACGGGCTTGGGGATGGTCGGGGCCAGGCCGCCGCCGTCGCCCACGACGAGCACATCGGGAGCCAGCACCTCGAGCAGACCGGGCACGTCGCCGGAGGTCAGCGCGGCGAGGAACCGCTCGACCACCCGCTCCTGCTCGCTGCGGCTCACCGAGATCCGGGGCCGGCGCGCCGCCACGTGCTTGCGGGCCCGCATCGCGATCTGGCGCACCGCTGCGGGCGACTTGTCCAGCGCCTCCGCGATCTCGTCGTACGGCACGTCGAAGACCTCGCGCAGCACGAAGACCGCGCGCTCCGTCGGCAGCAGCGTCTCGAGCACCGTCAGCATGGCGATCGACACGCTCTCCGCGAGCTCGACGTCCTCGGCGACGTCCGGACTGGTCAGCACGGGCTCGGGCAGCCATTCGCCGACGTACTCCTCGCGCCGCCGCGCGAGCGTGCGCAGCCGGTTGAGGCAGAGCCGGGTCACGATCCGCACGAGGTACGCCCGAGGGTCCCGGACCTCGCAACGCTCTGCGTCGACCAGGGCGGCCCACCGCAACCACGTCTCCTGGACCACGTCCTCGGCGTCGACGACCGAGCCGAGCATCTCGTAGGCGACCGTGAACAACAGGCTGCGGTGGGCGACGAAGGGGTCCTCGCTCATGACGCGGACGCTACTCCCGGTCGCTCGGCCAGCGGCTTCAACCCGCATGCGGCGGCGAAGCCGTCGGACTCGATGCCGAGCGCCACGTTGCCACGCGTGCTCATGTTCGCGAAGGCGATCACCGAGGTGAGCTCGACCACGGCGGCAGGCCCCAGCGCGGCGTTCAGCCGGCGCACCAGCTGATCGGTCACGGTCGGCGGTGTCTGGCTCATCGCCTCGGCGTACTCCAGGACGTCCCGCTCCAGCGGGGTGAAGACGTCCGCCTCGCGCCACCGCGGGATCTCTCGCGCCTTCGACACGTCGAGCCCCTTGTGGAGGGTCTCGAAGTAGTTGAAGTCCAGGCACCACGTGCAGCCGACCAGCGACGCGACCGCCATGTGGGCGAACGACTTCAGGCCCTCGTCGCAGGCGTCCCACTTCTGAATCTTGCTGCCCAGGCCGAAGCTCGCGAACAGCACCTTGGGGTTGTGCCAGTAGACGCCCACGGCCGTCGGCACCTTGCCCAGCTTCTTCTCGATCATGCGCTTGATCAGCGCGCCCTTGACGCCGGTGATCTCGGCCGCGGGGATGCGGGTGGTGTGCTCCATGTCTCCTCCTGGGTCGGTGGTCGTGCTGACGTGTTGGTAGGTCCTCACGACATGGAGACACCGGCCGGGCCGCGGTTGTGACATCAAGCGGGTTCGTTCTGCTCGCGGCCCGTCAGTTCCGCAGCCGCCGGTCGCGAGCAACGGGGCGGGCAACGGGCCACGAGCAAACGGTCACGAGCGACGGGTCACGAGCGACGGACGGGTCACGAGCGACGGGTCACGAGCAACGTCACGACGACCTAGTCGCGGGGCAACTGGCCGCGGCGGGCCTTGATGTCGGAGCGCCGCTTCTTCGCGTCGAGGCGGCGCTGCTGCGAGCCGCGCGTCGGCCGGGTGGCCTTCCGAGACGGAGGCGGTGGGGCCAAGGCACTGCGCAGCAGGCCGGCGAGCCTCTCGCGGGCCGCGGCGCGGTTGCGCAGCTGGGACCGGTGCTCCGACGCGACGATCGAGATCCTCCCCGCGACGAGCTGGTCCCCGACGGCGCGCAGCAGCCGGTCGCGTTGGGAGTCGGTGAAGGCCGAGGAGGCCGCGGGGTCGAAGAGCAGCTCGACCCGGCTGTCGGTGGTGTTGACGCCCTGACCGCCCGGCCCCGACGACCGGCTGAAGCGTTCGACGAGCTCACCCGCGGGCACGGTGAGCCCGTGCCGCAGCCCCGGCCCGGGCGGCACGAGGAGGTCTTGGCCTGGCTCGCTCACGCGACCATTCTCGCCTGTCGACGGACGCCCGACCCGATTCGCCCAACACGCAACGCACGCCGCCCCAGCGACCCTACGCTGAAGGTGTGCGCGACGAGCTCCGTCTCGTCCTCGCCGGCGACGTCATGACCGGCCGCGGAGTTGACCAGGTGCTGGCCAGCCCGCTCGACCCGGTGCTCCACGAGCAGTACGTCGACGACGCCCGCACCTACGTGCGTCTCGCCGAGATGGCGAGCGGGCCCATCCCGCACCCGGTGGGGCCGACCTGGCCCTGGGGCGTCGCCCTCCAGCACATGGACCGTCTCGGGCCGTCGATCCGGGTCATGAACCTCGAGACCAGCGTGACGCGCAGCGACGACGCCGCCCTCGACAAGGCCGTGACCTACCGGATGAGCCCGCGGAACCTGGCCGTCCTGCGAGCCGCTCGCGTCGACGTGTGGGCCCTGGCGAACAACCACGTCCTGGACTACGGCCGCGCCGGGCTGCTCGAGACCCTCGACGTGATGGACGTCGCCGGCCTGCGCTCCTGCGGCGCAGGCCGCACCGACGCCGACGCCTGGCGCCCGGCAGTCGCGTCGGCCGGCAGGGGCCAGCGGGTCCTGGTCGCCTCGGTCGCCGACGTCTCCAGCGGGGTGCCCCAGCACTGGCGAGCGACCGCAGACCGTCCCGGTCTCGCCCTGCTGGACGGTCTCGCGGACGCGGACGCCGACGCGGTGGCCGACCGGCTCGCGCAGGCGGCCCAACCAGGTGACGTGGCCGTCGTGTCGATCCACTGGGGCAGCAACTGGGGTTATGCGGTCACGCGGGAGCAGCGGCGGTTCGCGCACCGACTCGTCGACGGCGGGGTCGACGTCGTGCACGGTCACTCGTCGCACCACCCGCGACCGTTGGAGGTGTACCGCGGGAGGCTGGTGCTGTACGGCTGCGGCGACCTCGTCAACGACTACGAGGGCATCCGGGGCTACGAGGAGTTCCGCGGCGACCTGCGGCTGCTGTATGCCGTGGACCTCGAGGGCGGCGCGGGGCGCGAGCCGGGACGGCTGGTTCGCCTGGCGATGGTCCCGCTCCACGCCCGGCGCCTGCGCCTGGAGTCGGCGAGCATCGACGACTCGGTCTGGCTGGCCGACACGCTGGACCGCGAGTGCCGCCGGCTCGGGACACGCGTCGAGACCGCGGGGGACGGGCGCCTCTGCCTGGAGTGGTGAGCCAGGGCCGGCTCGGTCACCGCGGGCGCAGCACCTGCCACATGCCGGTCATCGTCTCGGCGCCGAAGTCGGCGTCCTGGTAGAGCTCGACGGCCTCCGGGGTGGAGAACAGCCCGACGAAGCAGTCGCCGCCCGCCCGCTCGAGGACCTGGGCGCGGAGGCGCTGCATGACCTCGCGACCGAGGCCCCTCCGACGGTGTCCCGGGTGCACGACCACGTCCTGGACGTAGAAGTAGAAGGCGCCGTCACCGACGACCCGGCCCATCGCCACCGGCTGGCCTTCGGCGTCGTAGGCCACCACGCCGCATACGGATCCGGCCAGCGAAGCCGGTATCGCCTCCCAGCGGAAGGCGTCCTGCCATCCGACGGCCACCGCGAGGGCTCCGTGCTCCTCCACGGTGGGGACAGCGTTGACGAACCGGTAGGTCACGGGGACTCCTCAGACGTTGACAGGGGCCTCGGCTGGCGGCGCGGGTGCGACACCCTCGGTGGGGGCTGCCAGGCTGCCGTCGTCGTGCCCGCTGCGGGCGAGCACGTCCCAGCGCAGCCGGCGCGCCCGCCACGTGAAGACCGCCAGTTTGGCGACCTCCTCGACGACCCGGGCGACGAACACGCCGAGCACACCCAATGGAGTGTGCAGCCCGAGCAGCACGGCAAGCGGCAGGCCGACCACGAAGGCGCCCACGGCGTCACCGAGGATGACGCCGCGCACGTCGTTGCCGCTCGGCAGCACGCCCGCGCCGAGGATCATGTTGCGCACCTTGACGACCTGGAACGCCGCGTTGACCGCGATGCCGAGCACTGCCATCGAGCGCACGTCGGGCCCGGCGTCATGGAAGAGCGGCTCGAGCAGCAGCACGCTGGCCCCGAAGAACACCCCGAACAGCGCACCGGTGCCGACACCGGCGCGGGTGAGGCGCTGCACCCACGCCTGGGCGTCGGCGGCGTCGCCCCGCCCGACGGCCCGGCCCACCAGCGTCGTCGTCGCGCTCATGAGGCCGATGCTGCCGACGATGAAGACGCCCTCGAGCGTGTGCACGATCTGGGCTGCGGCCAGCGCCTCGTCGCCGAGCCGCTGGAAGACGACGTTGTAGAGGAACGTGCCTCCGGTCCAGAACAGCTCGGTGACGCCCAGCGGCAGGGCCAGGACGAACAGCGGACCCACGACCAGGCGCCACTCCGCCCGGTCGACCGGCAGGTGCCACGCCACGACGCCGCGCGGCCCGTAGGTCTGCCCGACGAGGATGCCGGCCTTGACCACGGCGGTGACCAGGGTCGCCCAGCCCGCTCCCGCCGCGCCGAGCTCGGGGGCCGGGCCGGCGCCGGTCACCAGGGCGTAGCCCAGCACCGAGTTGGCGACGACCGTGACGGTCGTGGCGACCATCGGGCTGGCGGCCCGGCCCACCGAGCGCAGCACGCCACTGAGGATGGCGCTCAGCATGGTGGGCAGGGTGGCCAGGGCGATGAGCCGGAAGTAGTCGGTGCCCGCCGCGGCCACCGTGGGCGACGCTCCCGTCAGTCTCAGCAGGTCACCCGCCCAGGCGAACGGCAGCAGCGAGGCGATCACCCCGAGCGCGCCCGCGACGAGCAGGGCGGCGGCCACCGTGTGGTCCATGTCGGTGCGGCGGCCGGCGCCAAAGGCGCGCGCCACCAGGATGCTCACCGACGTGCCGAGGCAGCCGAGCGTGATGATGAGGATGAACGACAGGCTGTTCGCGAAGCCGACCGCGGCAATGGCGGTGGCGCCGAGGGTGCCGACGACCACCTGGTTGACGAAGTTCAGCACCAGCATCAGCACGAACTCCGCGCTCACCGGCACGGCGATCTGCGCGATCTCCCGCCGCGGGGTGACCACGGCCGGGGTGCGGCGCGTGGGCAGGGTGAGGCGGGGCATGGCAGTGCCTTTCACGAGAGAGGGGGTGGTGCCCGAGACGGCGCGTCGTCGTTGGCGCGGTGGGCAGGAGAAATGGTACGTGTCGGAACAGACGTCCCGACACCGGTTTTCACACCGTGACCGCACGCGTCGGTATGCCGCGTTGCGCGCCGTGCGCGCGGTCGTCGACCCCAGGGTGCCTTCCTGACCAACCACCAGACCCCAGCCGCGCGTGGGCGCACGGCTGACGCCTCGGTCCGGGGCCCGGCAGCCCGGTGGGAGAAGGGTCCCGAATTTCTCCCACCGGGCTGTCGATCAGCCGCTGCGCCGTTCGACGTGAGGGTAGAGGCTGGGCCACACAGGCACCGGCCACCTCACGAGAAGGATGGATGACATGCGCTACATGGTTCTGGTCAAGGCCACCGCGGAGTCCGAGTCCGGCCAGCTACCGGAGGACCCCACGGTCTTCGAGGAGATGAACCGGTTCAACGAGCAGCTCGTCAAGGCCGGTGTGCTCCTCGCGGGTGAGGGGCTGCACCCGAGCTCGCAGGGGGCGCGCGTGCGGTTCGACGGCCAGGGCGGCACCACCGTCACCGACGGGCCGTTCGCCGAGACCAAGGAGCTCATCGCCGGCTTCTGGATCCTCGATGTGAAGTCCAAGGAGGAGGCGCTCGAGTGGGTGCGCCGGGCGCCCATGCAGCCGGGCGAGGAGCTGGAGGTCCGCCGGGTCTACGAGGCCGAGGACTTCGGCGACGCGCTCCCCGAGCACATCAAGGAGTTCGAGGCCGAGCTGCGCGCGAAGGCTGCATCCCAGCGCCCCTGAGCCCGCCACGAGGTGTGCCGGTGGGTCGCCCGCGCAGGTGACCCACCGGCATACCTGTTGCTCGGAGCGCCGTGGCGCTGGTTGATTGGGCTCGTGGAGAGCACCGACGCACGACAGGCCAGAGCGACGGCGCGGCGCAGCATCGAGGCGGTCTGGCGCATCGAGTCGGCCCGGCTGATCGCAGGACTGGCACGAGTCACCCGCGACATCGGCCTCGCCGAGGACTCCGCCCAGGACGCGCTGGTCGCGGCGCTCGAGCAGTGGCCGCGCGAGGGCATCCCCGGCAACCCGGGGGCCTGGTTGCTGTCGGTCGGGCGGCGCAGGGCGATCGACCACATCCGCAGGCAGGAGACGCTCGCCCGGAAGCAGGCGGAGCTGGGTCGCGAGCTCGAGGCGCGGCACCTGACGGGGGAGGCCGACTTCGAGACGGCGGAGGAGGACATCGAGGACGACCTGCTGCGGCTCGTCTTCACCTCGTGCCACCCCGTGCTGTCCGCCGAGGCACGCGTGGCACTGACGCTGCGGGTGCTCGGGGGCCTGACGACGGAGGAGATCGCACGGGCCTACCTCGTGCCGGAACCGACTGTGGCGCAACGCATCGTGCGCGCCAAGAAGAAGCTCGCCTCTGCCGGTGTGGCCTTCGAGGTACCTCCGCCCACGGAGTTCGCCGGGCGGCTGGAGTCGGTGCTCGAGGTGGTCTACCTCATCTTCAACGAGGGGTACTCCGCGACGGCAGGGGAGGACTGGCTCCGGCCCGAGCTGTGCCACGACGCGCTGCGGCTCGGGCGGGTGCTGGCGGGACTGCTCCCTCGTGAGTCCGAGGTGTGGGGACTGTTGGCGCTCATGGAGATCCAGGCGTCCCGCTCGCGTGCGCGGGTCGGGCCGCGCGGGGAGGCGGTGCTGCTCCTCGAGCAGAACCGGGGTCGCTGGGACTGGGCGCAGGTCGCACGCGGTCTCACGGCGCTGCAGCGAGCCGAGGCCCTCACGGACTCCCCTGGCCCGTATGCCGTGCAGGCGGCGATCGCCGCGTGCCACGGACGCGCGCGCACTGCTGAGGCCACTGACTGGGCCCGTATCGCGGCGCTCTACGGGGACCTGGTGACGCTGACGCAGTCCCCGGTGGTGGAGCTGAACCGCGCCGTGGCCGTGTCGATGGCCGAGGGGCCCGCCGCTGGCCTGGCCCTCGTCGACAGGGTCGCTTCGGCCCCGGAGCTGGCGGGCTACCACCTGTTGCCGAGTGTGCGCGGTGAGCTGCTCGAGCGGTTGGGGCGCGACGGGGAGGCGCGATCCGAGTTCGAGCGGGCGGCGGGGATGACCCGGAACCGGCGCGAGCGGGACGTGCTGCTCGGCCGCGCTGCGGCGCTCGCGGCGATCCCGTAGCGGTCGACGCCTGCCGCGATGGGCGGTGGTGGGCCGTTCAGGCTGTGTCCACAGGCTCCACGGCGACGTCGCGCCGTCCACAGGGTTGTATCCCCGGGTTGCTTTGCGCGTCCCGGCGTGCCGTCGAAGTCCATTGTGCTGCAACGGTTTCCATTCGATCCCTGTCGAGCTGGGTTGTCGGTGGTCGGCCCTACTGTTGTCGTCATGGAGGGGAGCCAGCAGGACAGCGCAGGGCAGGGCCCGAGCCCGGCCGCGGGGCTGAGCCTGGCCGAGCACCGTGAGCGGATCGCGGCCGGTCGCTCCTCCCTGTCCGCCCTGCGAACCGCGCTGTGGCAGGCCCCGTCCGGGGGTGGCCCGGACGGTCTGTCGGGGCTGTTGTCCGAGGTCGACGCGCTGGGCATGGCGTGCGACGCCGGCCGGGTGGCGGTGGTGCACGAGACCATGCAGCGGGATGAGACGTCCGGCGGTCCGGCGGCGATGACGGTGGCCCAGTGGGTGCGCCACCACGCGCCGTCGACGCGCTCCGGTGGGCCCGGCAGGGCCGGGACCGTGGTGGCGGTGGCGACCGCGTTCGGCAAGACCGCGAACGCCCCGGTCAGGGCGGCGGTGGAGTCCGGGCGGATCCCGGTGCACGCCGCCGCGACCGTGGTCTCCGAGGCCGACAAGCTCCGCCCGCTGCTCGTCGAGGGCGCCGACCCCCACGTCCTGGAAGGGCTGATCGCCCTCGCCGCCACCGACGGCCCGCAGGCCTGCCGGCGGCTGCGCCCGGCGCTGCTGGCCCGCTACGGCCAGACCGAGGTCCTCCAGCAGGGGCAGGACCGGGGGAAGGCGTTCATCGCCCTGTCCCGGCCGCGGGACACCGGCGCCGACACCTTCGAGTACCGCCTCACCCTCGACGTGGAGGGCAAGGCCGTCCTGGAGGCGGCGCTCGGCCCGTTGTCGGCCCCGCAACCGGTGGACGGGGAACGCGACCTGCGCACCTCCGACCGGCGCCGCGGCGACGCGCTGGTGGCCCTGGTCCGGCGGGCGGTCGCGGCCGGGGAGGAACGCGGCAAGACCAACAAGACCACCCTGGTCCTGACCATGGGCTGGGAGTCCCTGCGCGACCGGGTCGGCGCCGCCACCACCCTGGGCGGGTTGGATGCCGGCACCCACCTCGCCCCGGAGACGGTGCGCAGGCTGTGCTGCGACGGCTCCGTCATCCCGGTCGTCCTCGGCACCGACGGCGCGGTCCTCGACT
>NZ_DATBMI010000055.1:0-2718 GCF_036554925.1 Pedococcus sp. | reverse complement strand
GGGTCGAGCTGCCCCGGCACGGAGTGCTGGCCCCCGAGGCGGTCAGCGAGGTGCTCAGCCGGCCCGACACGCTCCTGCGCCTGGCCCGGCTGGACCCTGACGGCTCGATCGTCCAGGACCCAGCCCACTACCGGCCGAGCGCGTCGACCCGGCGGCGGGTGCGCTCCCGCGACGGCACCTGCCGCTTCCCCGGCTGCAACACGCCCGCCAACCGCACCGACGTCGACCACGTGGTGGCCCACCCCGAGGGGCCGACGGCTCCGCCGAACCTCCTGTGCCTGTGCCGCACCCACCACCTCTTCAAGCACCACGGCGGATGGACTGCCGAGCTCTCCCCTGACGGCACCGCCAGGTGGAGGGCCCCGGACGGACGGGTGTGGACTACCGAGCCGCAGTCCCACAGGATCCGCGACGACCTCCACCTGACCGACGAGGTGGACCCCGACGTGGCGCACGACCTCGGGCGCGGCTGGTTCCCCGGGCTCCCACCGGGGATGTCCCTGGCCGACCTCGTCGGGGCGGAGCGGGAGGCACCGGAGGACCCGCCCGAGGCCGACGCCGTCCCCCACCCACCGGTCGACTGGCAGCAGCTCGACCTGGCCGGCGGCGACCCCGACCCACCCACCGGCGGGCAGCGGCCCGACCAACCCGCCGACCGTCAGCAGCTCGACCGGGCCGCCACCGACGGGCAGCACCTCCGCGTGGGCCCGCCGGTGTCCGACCTCTCCGTCCTGGAAAGTCACATCGCCAGCCGGCTCGCCCTCGCGGCGTGACGGGCGGGCAGGAGCCGGGGCGGCCCCGGTGCCTGAGCAGTTCCTCGGCGGTCACCCGCGCGGGCTGCGCCGCGGCATACCCGCGGGTAACGTGGGGAGCCCAAGGAGGCGCCTCATGAGCAGCGACCTGGAACACAACCGCCCCACCGCGACGGCCCACGACCCGGCACCGGTGGTGCAGGCCAGCGAGCGCGAGTCCAGGGCGGTGGCCGAGGAGGCCCGCGAGTCCGACTGGAGCCGGCCGAGCTTCGCCAAGGGGCTCTACCTCGGTCACTTCGACCTCGACCTCGTCCACCCGCATCCGCGGGCCAGCGCCGAGGACGAGGCGCGCGGTGAGGAGTTCCTCGCGACGTTGCGGGAGGTCTGCGCCGGCATCGACGGGGCCCGCATCGAGCGCGAGGCCCTCATCCCGGACGAGGTCCTCGCCCGCCTCGCCGAGATCGGCGCCTTCGGCATGAAGATCCCGCGCGAGTACGGCGGACTCGGCCTGACGATGTCGTCGTACGGCAAGGCGCTCATGCTCGTCGGCTCGGTGCACCCGAGCCTCGGCGCCCTGCTCTCGGCGCACCAGTCCATCGGCGTCCCGGAGCCGGTCAAGCTCGTCGGCACACCCGAGCAGAAGCAGGCCTACCTGCCCCGGTGTGCAGCGGGGGCGATTTCCGCCTTCCTGCTCACCGAGCCCGACGTCGGTTCCGACCCCGCACGGATGGGCAGCACGGCGACCCCCACCGAGGACGGCACGGCCTACCTGCTCGACGGCGTGAAGCTGTGGACGACGAACGGCGTCGTTGCCGAGCTGCTGGTCGTCATGGCCCGGGTGCCGGAGCATGACGGCCGGAAGGGTGGGATCACCGCCTTCATCGTCGAGGGCACGGCCGACGGGGTGACCGTCGAGCGGCGCAACTCCTTCATGGGGCTGAAGGGGATCGAGAACGGGCTGACCCGTTTCCACCAGGTCCGGGTGCCCGTGGAGAACCGGCTCGGCCGGGAGGGCGAGGGCCTGCGGATCGCGCTCACGACCCTCAACGCGGGGCGCCTGTCGATCCCTGCGATGTGCGCCGCCGCCGGCAAGTGGGCGCTGAAGATCGCACGCGAGTGGTCGGCCGAGCGCGTGCAGTGGGGTCGGCCGGTCGGCGAGCACGGCGCGGTCGCCGAGAAGATCGCCTTCATCGCCGCCACCACCTACGGCCTCGAGTCGGTGCTGGAGCTCTCGGCCCAGCTCGCCGACGCGGGCACCAAGGACATCCGCATCGAGGCGGCGCTGGCCAAGCTGTGGGCGAGCGAGATGGCCTGGCAGATCGCCGACGAGCTCGTGCAGGTCCGCGGCGGCCGTGGCTACGAGACGGCGGAGTCGCTGCGCGCCCGTGGTGAGCGCGCGGTGCCGGCCGAGCAGGTGTTGCGCGACATGCGGATCAACCGGATCTTCGAGGGCTCGACCGAGATCATGCACCTGCTCATCGCGCGTGAGGCCGTCGACGCCCACCTCAAGGCCGCCGGTGCGCTGGCCGACAAGGACGCCACGCTCGAGGACAAGGCGCGCGCGGCAGCGGGCGCCAGCGGCTTCTACGCCAGGTGGCTGCCCCAGCTCGTGGTCGGCAAGGGTGCCGCACCGACGTCGTATGCCGCGTTCGGCCCCCTGGCGACGCACCTGCGGTTCGTCGAGCGGTCCAGTCGCAGGCTGGCCCGGCAGACCTTCTACGGGATGTCGAGGTGGCAGGCCAGGATGGAGTACCGGCAGGCGTTCCTCGGGCGCGTGGTCGACATCGGGGCCGAACTGTTCGCCATGGCGGCGGCCTGCAGCCGAGCCGAGATGCTCCGCACCGACGACGCCGCCCGCGGTCGGTCGGCCTACCAGCTGGCGGACGTGTTCTGCCAGCAGAGCCGGGTCAGGGTCGAGGCGCTGTTCTCCGCGTTGTGGTCCAACAGCGACGACGCCGACGTCCGG
>NZ_DATBMI010000054.1:0-8400 GCF_036554925.1 Pedococcus sp. | reverse complement strand
CGGTCAGCGCGCCCATCGCCTGGTCGGTGAAGGCGTCCCAGAGACCGTCGTGGGCCATGTGGTCTCGCACCGTCACGTCGCCGTACTTGTAGCCCTCGCGGGACTTCTCGAGCAGGTGGGGCGCGTTCGTCATCGACTCCTGGCCACCGGCGACGACGACGTCGTACTCGCCCGCGCGGATCATCTGGTCGGCCATGGCGATGGCGTCGATACCGGAGAGGCACACCTTGTTGATGGTCAGCGCGGGAACGCTCATCGGGATGCCGGCCTTGACAGCGGCCTGGCGGGCGGGGATCTGGCCCGCGCCGGCCTGCAGGACCTGGCCCATGATGACGTAGTCGACCTGATCGGGGGCGACTCCGGCCTTGTCCAGGGCCCCCTTGATGGCGACACCGCCGAGGTCGGCCCCGGAGAAGCCCTTCAGGGAGCCGAGCAGGCGGCCCATGGGCGTGCGGGCGCCCGCGACGATGACAGTGGTGGGACGGTCGTTCATTGCGATGAGCCTCCAGCGCCGTTGGTCGAGTTCGCTCGCCACTCTAGTCGCGCGGCCGGGGGGTGCGACCCTGCCCTCTCGTGGCAGTCGCCACACCCGCGTCCGGGGGCGTCGGGCGCGTCTCGCCCGACCCGGGCTCGCGACCGAGCGCGCCACCGCCGGTATGCCGTGAGGGCGCCGCTGCCTGCCGTGACGGCGCCGCTGCCTGCCGTGGGGGCTTGTCTGCAGGCCGTGGCGGCCTAGCCTGCGGCGGCGGCCACGAGCGCCACGAGCAGCGCGGCCACGGCCGCGGCCGGGGCCAGGACCCAGCGCTCGAGTCGGCTGTGCGAGGAGTGGCACGCAACGGCTGCAGCGGCCAGGGAGACGGCCAGCAGCCAGGTGAGCCCGCCGACGAGACGGTCGTCCCACGCCGCGACGCTCGACCGTCCCGCCCGACCCCAGACGACCATCGCCGCGAGGGTGAGCCCGAGCACCGTGACGACGCTCGCGCCGCGCAGCAGGCCGGGCAGCTCCTGGCGGTCCGCGCCCCAGAGGTGGTTCCCCACGGGGGAGCCGAAGGCGGCGAGCGTGTGCAGCATCGCGACGCCGACGAACAGCATCGCGGCGACGGCTGCGACCGCGGCGACCCAGTCGCCGGGACTGTCCACCAGGTCATCGTCGCGCCGCCGGGTGGCACCGGGGTGTCCGGCACCCGTCGGGCGGGTGAACGGGTGACGGGCGCGGGGGTGACGACGACTTGGGCTGGGGTGACGGCCTGGGGCTGGGCGACGGCCTGGGGCTGGGCGACGGCCTGGGGCTGGGGCTGGGGCGTTGGCACGTGCTTCAGATCACAGGGCTGGAGAATCCACCCAACTCGGGGCTTGCGCGACAAAGGGGCGATCCGGGCCTCGTACCCTGTCGTGGGGGCCTTCCTGCGGACGAGCCGCACACCGGAGCTGACGCGATGCCGCGCCCGGCGCGCCCTCCGCCTGCACAGCTGTCCCGATGCACAGAGAGTCCCGATGTACCACGCCCCTGACGGCAGCGCCTACCTCTCCGGAGCGTCGCTCACCGTTGCCGACATCCTCGCCACCGACCTGACGATCGACGGCGCCTACGCCCAGCTCCCCCCTGACATGCGCCACGAGCGGGACGAGCAGCTCGACGAGCTGCTCCCCTGGCGGCCGCGCGCAGCCGTCCTCCGCGAGATGCACCGCCGCCGGGCTGGCGAGATCGTGGCGAGCCGCCCCTGCCCCACGTGCACAGCGGGGCTGGTGCCCGAGCTGCTGACCCTGGTGGAGCACCCGTCCGACCCCGCCCGGACCGTCACGCTGCTGGACGCCGTGGTGGATCTGGCAGCCAGCATGTTCGAGGTGGCCGCGGGACGGCGCGGCCTCGCGGCCGTGGTCGACCGGTTCTGCGACTCCACGCCGGGGCGACCGCCCTGTGCCATGCCGGAGGGCGGCGCGGACTCCGCGAGGGGCGCGACGGACCACGGGGGCCAAGGGGGCGACGGCGTCCCGGCCTTCGCCATCACGGTGCTCGGCATGCTGGCTGCCTGGTCGTACGAGGCGGGGATGGCGCGAGACACCGAGCCTGCCATCACCGAGGCGTGGGCACGGGCTCTGAACGAGCTCTCGGCCTCGCCGATCAGCCAGACGCTGCCGTCCGACGACCTGGTCGAGCTCGCTGCACTGGACCCGCGGGTGGTCGCCGCCGAGACCCATGTCCCCCCACGGTGGGCGGCCTGCGACTGGGGCGCGATGGTGCAGACCAGGGAAGAGGCCCCGACCCTGTCGGAGCTGCGCGTGCAGCAAGGCGTCAGTGAACAGGCCATGGTGGTGTGCGTGCTCATGGTGGCCAACTGGCTCGCCGCCGAATCGGACCGTGCGCTGACTGGCTGACCCTTCGGCCCGTGCGCAGCTGGCTGACCCTCCGGCCCGTGCGCTGACTGGCCGACCGTTCGGCCCCCGGGCTGCCACGCCGCGACGGAGGCCGGGCCGCCCGGGCGCAGCGACTCGCGCCCCGAAGGCCTCCCGGGAGCTGCGCGGAGGGCCCTCCCCGAGGACCGCTCAGGCGGGCTTGATGTTCTGGTTGAACCGGAACATGTTGTCCGGGTCGTACGTCCGCTTGATGGCCGCGAGCCGGTCGTAGTTGCCCTTGTAGTTGTCCCGGATCCGGTCCTGGTCGTCCTCGGCCATGAAGTTGACGTACCCACCGCCCTCCGAGTGCGGCGCGGTGGCGTTGTAGTAGTCCCGGACCCACTGCGTGTTGGCCTCGTTCTGCGCCGGGTCGGGCCACATCCCGGCGATCACCGTGGCGAAGGTCGCGTCCCGGTAGGCGAAGGCCGTCGCTTCACCCGGGACCCGGTGACAGGCACCGTTGATGGGGTAGATGTGCACCGTGGAGTTGACCGTTGGCAGGCGTGGGCCGAACTCGAGGTGGCCGTCGATGGCCCCGTCGGTCAGCTCGGTGTTGAAGTTGGCCTTCCAGTAGTGCTGGAGTCCCGGCGGCACGAGCGCGTCGAAGGCGCTGTTCAGCGCCGGGTAGGGCATCGGGCCGACGTGCTCGGCGACCACCGGTGCCACGTCGTGGAAGGGCTGCAGCTCCTTCTCCCCCTCCTCCAGCGAACCCGCCCAGCACGCGACCACGGCGATGAACGGCTCCCCGTGGCGGTCTTCGGGGATGAACGGCAGGGGCGGGGCGATCTGGAAGGCCGGGAAGACCCCGAGCTGCTCCGGAGCGTCGGTGATGTACTCGCGGTAGAACTCGAGGATGTCGCGGGCGTGCTCGAGCTCGAAGAACATGGGACCGCCATAGATGTCCTTCACGGGGTGCAGGGCGAACTCGAAGGAGGTCACGACGCCGAAGTTGCCGCCGCCCCCACGGATCGCCCAGAAGAGGTCCTCGTTGGCCGTCCCGCTCGCCACCCGCATCGTCCCGTCCGCGGTGACGACGTCCGCCGAGATCAGGTTGTCGCGGGAGAGCCCGAAGCCTCGGTCGAGGTAGCCGATGCCGCCTCCCAGCGTCAGACCGCCCACCCCGGTCGTCGAGATGATCCCGCCTGTGGTCGCCAGGCCGAACGCGTGCGTGGCTGCGTTGAAGTCTCCCCAGGTCGTTCCGCCTTCTGCGCGGGCCGTGCGGCTCACGGGGTCCACCCGGACTCCTCGCCTGCTCGACAGGTCGATGACCACGGCGTCGTCGCCCGTGCCGAACCCTGGGACGCTGTGGGAGCCCCCACGGGTGGCCACCGGCAGCCCGTTCTCCTGGGCGAACCTGACCGTGGACATCACATCCCCGGTGTTGGCCGGTCGCACGACCACGGCGGGGCGACGGTCGATCATCGCGTTGTAGACCCGTCTGGCGACGTCGTACTCCTCGTCGTCGGGGCTGATCACCTGACCGCGGACGCTCTCGCGCAGCAGCTCGATGGTGCGAGTCATGACCGAACTCCTCAGTGCCTAGGCATGACGCCCACGAGGCACGGGGTGACGGAGATGTACGGCGAGGGATCTGGGGGCACGTGCCCGGGCGCGCACGTCCAGTCTCGGCTGCTGCTCAGGCCTCGCAGATCGTGCACCTGACCTAGTCCGGGCACCGCTGCGCGGGGGCGCTCACGCACGTCTGAGACAGCCTGGCGGGACTGTCCGCTGCGACACGCTGGCCGCGTCGACGGGCTGGCCGCGGGGATCCGTTGCCTACTGGAGCTCTGAGCGCGCCCGGGACTCGACCGTGATCGTCACGGTCGTGCCCAGTCCCCGCAGCACCCCGCCGACGAGGGGGAGATCCGCTTGCCCCACGAGACGCACCACTGCCGTCTCGCCATCAGGAGAACCTGTTCCGGGCGCGACCGCCCACCCGGCCATGCCGACAGGCAGCGGCCGTTCGTCGAGGTAGCGCTCCGCAGTGGCACGCACGGTCTCGTTGCTGACGGCCACGGCGTCGTCGAGGCCCTGCTCGTAGGCCCGCACGTCGAGCGAGTCGGCCGCGTCGAGGGCGGCCCCGTCGGCGGCGTCGAGCAACCGCACCCGCGACAGCTGCGCCGAGGTCACGGCCACCGTCCCGACGACGAGCATCGCGGCGACCAGGGTGAAGCCGAGGATGAGCAGCGTGACCTGACCGGACTCCCCGCGCCGTCGGGCTGCCCGGGCTCGGGTCGAGGCCGACTCCACCAGACGGCCGGCCGCGCCGCGGACACCGTGGCGGACAGGGTGGCGGACAGGGTGGCGGACAGGGTGACCGATGCGGTGACGGAAGGGTCCGAGGACCCGGGCGAGATCATGACCCAGGACAGGGGGCAGGGCACGGCCGCGGGCACGGGCCGTGGACCCGGCCGCGGGCAGCTCACGCCGGTTCGTTGACGCCGCGGGCCCGGTCACGGCTGGCCCCGGAAGCGGTCCACGACGGCGACGTGCGACGCGCTCAGCGGCACCTCGAGCGGGATCACCGAACGTGCGAAGGAGGGAACGAGCGGCAGCGGGACCGTGACCTCCGTCGTCACGGCGATCCGCCCCTCGGGCCGTAGGCACGGGGCGCCGTCGCACGACAGCACCACCCGGCCGTTGTCACCAAAACCGTGGTCCTGGAAGGCAATACGCGATGCGACCTCGGCTCGCCGGCCAGCCGACTCCTCGCTCTCCGCCGTCACGTACGCACGGCCTGCTTCCCGCGCGGCCGTCGCCGCGGCATACGCGCCGGCCTGCAACCGGCCGAGCATCATGACGAGGTAGATCAGCGGGATCATCATGAGCACGGCGAGGAACACGAACTCGACGACGGCGCTGCCGCCCTCGCCGCGGCCCGCGCCGCAGCGGCGCGCCGCTGCTGGGCGCACTCGGCGAGCGGCCGCGCGGATCCTGCCCCCCACCGCGAGGACGCTCAGGCCGTTCACTGCGACTCCAGGAACGCCCGGCCCACGACACGGAGCCGTCCGTCCGGACCGAGAGGGCCGATGACGGGAAGCGGCGCCACCACGGTCACAGCGACCACCTGCGCTCCCCCAGCGTCGACGACCGTGGCGGTGACATTCCCAGCGAACCGCTCCGAGACCGAGGCGGAGATGAGCTGGCGCGCCCGGGCCGCGCCGTCCTCGGGCTGGGCGTCGGCCCGGGCGCCGAACCGTGCTCCCTCGGCAGCGCACGAGATCAGCGTGTTGCGGATGTGCAGCGCCAGCCCGACCTGGAAGACCGCGATGAACAGCACGGCCACCAGGCCCGAGACCATGGCGAAGTCGGCGACGGCGCTCCCGCACTCGGGGCGTCGGCGCTCACGGTGAGGGCGGACTCGCATGGGCAGATGTGGCTGAGGACGTGCGGCGGCGGGCCGGGTCACGATCTGCGAGGTCAGGGCCCGCTGACCGAGCCCATCGCACGCCGGAACAGTGTCTGGAGCTGGTCGTCGGCGACGGCCCACAGCACGGTGACCAGCCCAGCAGTCATCAGCGTGATCAGGACCCAGCCCGGGACGTCGCCACGCTCCCCCAGTGCCCTCTTCGCCGAGATCCGTGCCCGTACGGCGGCCTTGGTGATCGTCTGCATGTCGGTCCTCTCGGGTGGTGTCTGGTGGTCAGATCGTGAAGCGGAGCAGGGTGAAGCCGGGGAACACAGCGAAGAGCACGGTGACGGGGAGCACGAGGAAGACCACCGGCACCATCATGGCGATCTCCTTCTTGCCGCCCTCCTCCATGACGGCGCGGCGGCCGGCCTCGCGGACGTCCTGGGCCTGGGCGCGCAGGACCTCTGCCAGAGGTGTCCCGCGTTGGACGGCGATGACCATGCCATCGACGAAGCGGGACAGGCTCGGCAGCCCGGTCCGGTCGGCGAGGCCCTGCAGGGCCGTCGGGAGGTTCGCCCCGGCGCGCGCATCGGCGAGGCAGCGCCCCAGCTCGTCGGCGAGCTCGCCGCGGGACAGGCGGCAGACTCGCTCAAGGGCGCCGACGGCCCCCTCGCCGGCGCCGACCGCCAGGGCGAGGAGCTCGGCCACGGTGGGGAACTCGGCGAGCATCCTCTGCTCGCGCTGGTTGGCCTGCCGGGAGAGCCACTGGTCCTTGGCGACGATGCCGACGCCCGTGCCGACGAGCGTCAGGATCACCACCGGCACGACCGACCCGCCCTCGGCCAACCACAGCGACGTACCGACAGCGGCACCTGCCACCGTGCCGGCTGCGCCCCAGAGCACCTGCTCGGCGCGGAACCGCTCGAGGTCTGGGGCCCCTCCGGCCCGGAGCAGCCTGCGCCGCACCGACGCCGAGCCGCCCAGCATCCGCTCGATGCCGCTGGCGAGGTCGCTGACGACGGGGCGGAGCAGCGCGGCCAACGCCCCCGTACCACCGATCTGAGGAGCGGCAAGCAGCCGCGACGGCCGCGGGGCGTCGCGCAGGTAGGGATGGAGTCGCTGCTGCAGACCCGGCCTGCGGTGTCGGGGAAGTCCGGCCCACAACAGGAGGAGACCGAGGCCCAGCATCAGCCCGATGCCGGCGCCGGGGCCCGACAGCCCCGGGCCGGCCGTGAGGTCGAGACCGCCGGGACCCAGCGCCTCCGACCCCGTGGCGCCGAACCGGCTGCCGGTCATCGCAGCACCCGCTCGTCCTCGGGCAGCCGCCCGATGTGCAGCATGATCCGATAGGCCGCGACGGAGATGACCGCTCCGAACGCCAGCACGGCAGTCCCCGTCGCCGTGGCATAGGCCTGCACCGACTCGCCTCGGGTGGCCATGAGCGCCAGCACCAGCCACGGGGCGCCGACCGCGAGCCGAGCGGCGTTGACCGTCCACCCCTGGCGGGTCTCGAGCTCGGCGCGGGTCCGGGCGTCCTCGCGCAGGAAGGTCGACAGGGTCCGCAGGAGCCGGCCGAGGTCGCTGCCGCCGACCTCGCGGGCGATGCGCAGCGACTCGACCAGGCGGTCGCCGACCGGGTCGCTGAGCCGCTCCTTGAGCCGGTCGAGGCACTCGTGGAAGCGTCCCGTCGCGCGGTAGTCCTGGCCAAAGGCCACGAAGGCCGGACGCAGCTCCTCGGGGCCACGGCTGCCGAGCTGGGTGAGCGCCTCCGGGAGCGCGAGGCCGGCCCGCACGGCCGACGCGATGTTGTCGACCGCGTCGGGCCACAGGTCCCGCATCACCGCGCGCCGTCGCCGTGCCCGCATCCGCACCAGTGCCAGCGGTGCATAGCCGGCCATGGCCGCGAAGCACACCGCGATCGGCGCGACCCCGGTCCCTGCCAGGACGGTGACGAACACGAGGCAGAAGGCGATGGTGCATGCGGCCAGGAGACTCCGCGGACCCATCCCCTCGTAGCCTGCCTGGACCAGGTCGTCGCGAAGCCTGTCGCCGAGGCCCGGCCGACTGCCGCGGGGCGTGGCGGTGTCGCCCGGCACCCAGGCAGACCACCAGATGCAGAAGAGGCCGACGCCGAGCAGCAGCCCGAGCACGATGCCGCGCACCGCTACTCCTGTGCCAGCAGGGCCGACACGTTGTAGCCCGCGCGCTCGAAGCGGTCGATGTGGGGTGGGTAGCCGTCCGCCCGGCGCAGCTGCCCGTCACGCTGCACGAACAGGTCGGCGATCTCGACGACGTCGCCCTCCACCCGCCCCGGCACCGCCGCGATCTCGCGGACTCGGCGCACGCCGTCGTGCTCGAGTGCGGCGTGCACGACGAGGTCGATCGAGCCGGCCACCGTGGGGACGACGAACCGGCTGCTGACGTTCTCGCCGGCCAGCAGTGGCAGGGTGCACATCTTCGTCACCGCCTCGCGGGCGCTGTTGGCGTGGATCGTGCACATGCCCGGGAGCCCGCTGTTGAGGGCGATCAGGAGGTCCAGGCTCTCGGCCTGGCGCACCTCGCCGACGATGATGCGCGACGGGCGCATCCGCAGGGCCTCCTTCACGAGCCGCCGCAGCGGCACCTCGCCGGTGCCCTCGAGGCTGGGTTGGCGG
>NZ_DATBMI010000048.1:0-20821 GCF_036554925.1 Pedococcus sp. | reverse complement strand
AGACCGTCCGCAAATCAACAGCCATGCTCGACGCCGGGCGGGTCATATGACCGGCCTGGATGTCACGCAGGCGGGCGGGTAGAGCGTTGTGCATCGGCCGCCCCGCGTCGCATCTCGCGCCAGGTTCTGGCGGCATCGCCGGCAGGGCTTTGAGACCACGTGAGTGACAACCGGGGGTGGATGCGTTCGCACGGGGGGACGTCGGGGAAGTGGTCGCTAGGCGGACATACGAACTGTGTTGCTGTGATGACGCGGAAGTTGTCACTGACCCTGGCCGGAGCCAGGTCAAGGCGCGCCGCCGGTGGCAAGCCCCAAGAAGGGTGAGCGAGGAACTCCCTCTGCACCTTCCGTCCTCGGTCCGCAGATAGGTCGCAGCACCGCCCAGTTCAGGCGTCTGGTCCGATCCCGACCAACAGCACCAACGTGGCCTACTGCACGCCACTTCCTTGCCAACCAGAGCACGCTCATCAGTCGCGGTGCCCTGGCCGTTCCCGCGTATCGGCGGACTCATGCACCCACCGGGTCACACAGCGCCGCTCGGTCGGCAGCGCGGTGGCCAGGTTCGGTGGCGGGGACATTGCGAGAAATAGGGCATTTGCCCCATGCGCAGCCCTACCTCAGTCGACGAGTTTTCGGCTCGCCGGTGGGTAGCCGTGGGACGGCCTCGACCCCATCCACCCCTGTGGACGGGCGGGTGGGTGGCGGACCTCGGTGCGGAGGTGCCGTACGGCCGGGCGGGACGCCAGTCCCGACCCCGGTCCAGCCGCCCGGTAGCAGAGTGAGAGGGGCAGCCACGTTGTCCGAGGAGTTCGAGCCCAGAGGGCACCAACCTCCCGGGGTCGCGCGCGTCAGGACCCGTGAGCCAGTCATCGGCGTCGCGGCATGCGTGGGTGTGGAGCGCGTCCCGTGAGCCCCGCGCAGCGGGACCGGTCGGGCGTCGACGAGCCGCGGTTCCGCGACGCGCTTCGCGGGCTGCCAAGCCGCGTGTGGATCGTGAGCCTCGGCATCCTGATCAACCAGGTGGGCAACTTCCTGCCGGTGTTCATCGTGCTCTACCTGGTCGGAGGCGGCCACTCCGCCAGTGCCGCGGGACTCGTGCTGGGTGTCTCCGGTCTGGGCAAGGTGCTCGGCAACGCCGTCGGTGGCCAACTCGCCGACAGGATCGGCCGGCGATGGACCATCGTGCTGTCGGCCCTGACCACCGCCGGGCTGACCGCGGTCGCGCCGTTCCTCGGACCGCTCCCGGCCATCGTCGCGGTGGTCGGGCTCATCGGCGTGACGTCGCAGGTGTACCGTCCGGCCGCGGCGGCCGTGCTGGTCGACTCCGTGGCGGCGACCAACCAGCATCGGCTCGCTGCCTTCGGCGTGTTCCGGTTCGCGATGAACGTCGGCGCGGCCCTGGGCGGGGTCGTCGGTGGGGTGCTGGCCAGCACCTCATATGTGGGGCTCTTCCTCGCCAATGCCGCCGCTTGCCTGCTCTTCGGCGTGGTCATGGCCGTGCTGCTGAGGGATGCGCCCCTGGCGCGGTCCGACCGGGATGCCGCGGACGGGTGCGCGGACCGGGTGGTGGGGTACCCCCAGCTGCTCGCCGACCGTGTGCTGGTGCGGTTCCTGCTGATGACCGTGGTCGCCGAGTTCGTCTACATCCAGTCCTCTGTCGGCCTGCCCCTGCACGTCAGCGACGTGGGTCTGGGCGAGCGTCACTACGGCCTGCTCATCGGGCTCAACGGCTTGCTGGTGCTGGTCCTCGAGCTGCCCATCACCGGCGCGGTCTCCCGGTACCGCCCGGGGCACGTCCTTGCCGTCGGCAACCTGGTCACCGGTGTAGGCCTCGCGCTGACCGGGTTCACGACCGACATGGTCCTGCTGTCGGCGACGGTGCTCGTGTGGTCCCTCGGCGAGATGATCAACAGCTCAATCTCGCAGGCCTATGTGGGAAGTCTCGCTCCGCCGCGGATGGTCGGGCGCTACCAGGGGTTGCACGGCGTGGCGGCCACGATCGGTACGGGCGCCGGATCGCTCATCGGCGGGGCCTTGTACGCGATCGGCCCGTGGGCGCTGTGGACCCTGGTCGGTGCCGCGGGCGTCCTGTCCGCCCAGCTCGGTCTGCCGCCGCGCCGACGAGGACGCGGCCGACGGGACCCCGATGACCGAGGCGACGTCCCCGGACAGGCCAATCCTCGTGAGGCGTCTGTCGAACGGTGACCAGAAGCCGCGCCGTGGATCCCCGGGCCCAGGCCACAGACGTCCAAGGCCCACCTGTCGGTTGGTGACGGTCGAGGTCGCGGTCGACACCACCGCCAGAGGCGCGGGTACCGCGAGGCCATTACCCGCTGGTTCGGCGGCGACCTCGCAGCGACAGAACGACCGCGGACAGCAGGCACCCGGCGCTGGCCGCCCACCAACCCAGGCCCGACGAGCCCGAAGGTGCGGGGGAGGAGGCGGTCGGGGCGGCGGCCGGGGCGCCGGGGTGACCGACGCCCGACCACGACGAGGGGGTCGGCTGGGCAGTCTCCGTCGCCGGGGGGTCCGGGGCCGGCGCCGACGTCGAGCCGGCTGTGGCGGCCGCCGCCGACGTGCCGCTGACCGTGAAGCGGAGGGTCCCGGACATCACGTGGCCGTCCACCGACACGATGCGGTAGGTGACCGTCCACCGGCCCGCGCCGGGTCTGCCGGCGGGGACCGCGGCGGTCATCGTGCGCCCGTCGACCGCGGCGCGCACCGCCCGGGGGGCGCTCTTGCCCACCGCCACCGTGAGCATGGCGAAGTTCGAGAGCAGGTCCTCGTTGAAGGTCAGGCGAAGGCTCGTGGGGGGAGCCGACAGCACGGCGTTCTCAGCCGGACTCGTCTGCGTCAGCTCGGCATGGGCCTGCGCCACGGAAGCCCCGATGCCCAACGCACCCGCCGCCAACACCACCACGACGACCAGCCTGACGAGGGCTCGCGTCCGACGGCGACCGCCACCCGTCCGACCCGGAGCCCACTGGACCGCTCTCACGTGCTCCTCCCGTCGCCTCGCCGCGTCACTCAGCGCCGCACGCGCTGGGCGGCTGCGGCGGCGGACATCCTTCGCCCATCCAACCTAGGCAGCGGCTGCGGCGAGGGCGTCTGGTGCATGCGGGATCTCGTCATGGCACCAACGGGGGTTGACAGACCGCGCAACGGTTCTGGTCGCCCAAGCAACGGCACCGGTCCGACGTAGTACATGGGAAGGAAGGCGCGGCAGTACCCGGGTAGGAACGAGCGGCGCCGCGCCGATGCCACGCTGCTGAGAGGTGGGACGGGCTGCGTCACCGGGGGCGCTGCCACCGCACGGAATTGGCTTCATGAAGGGAACCCGAGATGACCAGTCGACGCGTGACGCGAAGGACCGCCGTCCAGCTGCTTGCGGCCACAGGGGCCGCGCTCATGGTTCCGCCCTTGTGGGGAGCCCGCCGCAGCGAGGCCCAGCTGGTCGCGGCAGCCGGGCCGGAGGCGACTCTGGGGCAGTGGGGTTCCCCGATGCCGGGGCCGTTCCCCCTCGTGGCGATCCATGCCACCCTGCTGCACACCGGCAAGGTGCTCCTGGTCGACAAGGTGGGCGCCTACCTCTGGGACCCGAGCGGCTCCGGCCACGTGCGCATCGACCCGCCGAACATCCTCTACTGCAGCGGCCACACCGTGCTGGGCAACGGCAACGTCCTGTTCGTCGGCGGGGTCAACCAGCGCGGGGCCCGGGGCCCGCGCTGGAACTACGAGTTCGACGTCGCTTCGAGCAGCTGGGTCCGCGGCCCGGACTCCCGGCGCGGCCGCTACTACCCCACGGTCTGCCTCCTGGCCGACGGGAGCGCCGTCATCACCAGCGGCAAGCTCGAGGACGGAAAGACCCTCAACGACGACGTCGAGGTCTACTCCAACAGGACCCTCCGCCTGGTCGGTGCCCGCGCGCTGCGGATGTACCCCCACATGTGGCTCATGCCGAACGGCCGCGTCCTGGTCAGTGACGTCTCGAACAAGACGTCCATCCTCGACCCGTCGAACTGGTCGTGGACGACCGCCCCCACGATGATCGCCAAGCGGACGGCGGGGGCGGGCGTGCTGCTGCCCGGCGGGCCCTCGGGCTCCACCCGCGTGCTCGTCACCGGCGGCCACAAGACCGGCACCGCCCCTCCCGCGGCATCGACCGAGACCTACGACGTGGCCACCCCCACCGTCAAGTGGCAGGCCCGGGCGTCCCTGCCGCAGGGGCGCTCGCACATGAACCTCGTCCTGCTGCCCGACGGCACGATGCTGGGTGTCGGCGGGACCCACATCGAGACCGCGCACCGGCAGAGCCTGCTCTACGACCCGGCCGCCAACACGTGGACCGGCATGGCGTCCCAGACGGAGGAGCGCGGCTACCACTCGACGGCCGTGCTGCTCCCCGACGGCAGGGTCCTCTCGGCCGGCGACAACTTCGCCCCGGGCGGCGGCAGCAAGCTCGAGATCTACTCGCCTCCCTACCTCTTCCGCGGGGCGCGGCCGGTGATCACCGCAGCCCCGTCCACCGCCACCTGGGGGGGCCGCCTGGACATCACGACACCGTCGGCCGTGCGCCGCGCGGTGCTCATGCGCCCCGCCTCGGTGACCCACACGAACGACATGAACCAGCGTCACGTCGAGCTCGCTTTCACCGCCGGTGGCGGCGGCATCGTCGCCACTGCACCACCGTCCCCGAACGTGGCGCCCCCGGGGTGGTACATGCTCTTCCTGCTCGACGACGCCGGTGTTCCCTCAGTGGCCCACTGGATCCGGCTCGGCACCTGACGTCCGCTCCACTTGTCCTGCGGACCTGCCGTCGCGAGAAGTCGTCGCCGGTGGGCCACCTAGCCGGTGTTGCGCATTCCGGCCGCGATGCCGTTGACGGTGAGCAGGAGCGCTCGCTCCAGCTCGGGGTCCTCCTCGCCGTCGCGGCGGCGCTGCAGGAGCTGGACCTGCAGGTGGTGCAGGGGCGCCAGGTAGTTGTCGCGGATCTCCAGGGTCGTCCTGAGGATGGGCTCGCGTTCGAGGAGCTCGCGGTCCCCGGTCACCTGCAGCAGCCGCTCGACGCTGAGTGCGTGCTCCGCGCGGATGTCGTCGAGGAGGTGGTGTGTCTCGGGGGGCGCGAGGGCGGCGACGTAGCGTGCCGCGATGTCCAGGTCGGTCTTGGCCAGGGTCATCGCGACGTTGTCGAGGAACGACCGGAAGAACGGCCAGGACTGGTACATCTCGCGCAGGTCGTCCCCCCAGTCCAGGGCAGCCGAGAGCCCCGAGCCCACGCCGAACCAGCCGGGGATGATCTGGCGCGACTGGGTCCAGCCGAACACCCACGGGATCGCCCTCAGACCGTCGAGACCGGCGTCCTGCTGGGGCCGCTTCGAGGGCCGCGAGCCGATGTGGAGGGCGCCGAGCAGGTCCGCGGGGGTGGAGGCGGTGAAGTATGCCGGCAGGTCCGGCTGGGTCACGAGGGTCTGGTAGCGGTCGTGGGCCGCTGCGGAGACCCGGTCCATGAGCGCGTCCCACTGCTCGCGCTGCTGCCGCGTCCGCCGGTCCGTGCGATGCAGGAGACTCGCCTCGAGGGTGCCGGCGAGGAGCAGCTCGAGGTTCTCGCGGGCCAGGACGGGCAGGTTGTACTTGTCGCTGATGACCTCGCCCTGCTCGGTGAGCTTGACGTCGCCGTCCACGGTGCCGAACGGGAGCGCCAGCAGCGCCTCGTACGTTGGTCCGCCGCCACGCCCCACCGAGCCGCCGCGGCCGTGGAAGAAGCGGATGCGGACACCATGACGGCGGGCCACGTCGTGGGCGATGCGCTGGGCGCGTTGGATCTGCCACTGGGACGAGGTGATTCCCCCCGCCTTGTTCGAGTCGGAGTAGCCGAGCATCACCTCCTGGAAGTTCCCGCGCACCTCGACGAGCCGTCGGTAGGAGGGGTCGCCGAGGAGGGCGTCGAGGATCGCTTCGACCCGGCTGAGCTCCTCCACCGTCTCGAGGAGGGGGACGAAGCCGATGTCGGCGCGTCCGGCTGCCAGGTCCACGAGCCCCGCCTCGCGGGCGAGCAGCACGGCGGCGAGCACGTCGTCGGCGTCGTGCGTCATCGAGATGATGTAGCTCTCGACTGCCCCCGCGCCGAGGACGTCCAGCGCCTCACGAACCACGGCGAAGGTCCCGATGGTCCGGTGGCCGTCCTCGTCCACCGGCGCGGGCTGGTGTGACAGCGGTCGGCGCAGCGTGAGCTCGTCGCTGAGCAGCTTCAACCGAGACGTCGAGTCCAGGTCGGCGTACGGCGCGTCGAGCGTTCCGAGGTGGTCGAAGAGCTGGCCCAGCACGGCGTGGTGCTTCTCGGAGTGCTCGCGGATGTCCAGGGTCGCCAGGGTGAAGCCGAAGGTGGCCACGGTGCGAAGGAGTCGCTGGAGGTCACCGTTGGCGACGACGGGACCCTGGTGGCGCTCGACCGAGGCGTGCAGCAGGGCCAGGTCCTGCAGCAGCTCGCGGTCGTTGCGGTAGTCCCGGCCGTCCTCGTGGGGTTGCCCGGCCAGAACTCGCCCCTCGGTGAGCCGCAGCCGCACGTCCACACAGGTCAGGAAGAGGCGGTAGGGCTCCTCGGCGTTGAGCCGGCGGTACCGGGGCTCGACCTCGGGAAGGGCCTCGAGCATGGAGTGGGTGCGGTCGCGGACGGCCTGGTCGACGGTGGTGAGCCGCTCACTCACGGACAGCTCACGCCGCAGGTCGTCGATCTTGCTGCGGATCGCGGCGATGCCGTGGCCCGCCTGCAGGGCCAGCACGTCGCGGGTCACCTGCGGGGTCACGGTGGGGTTGCCGTCCCGGTCGCCGCCGATCCAGCTGCCGAACCGCAGCGGGCTGTGGGTCAGCGGCAGGTCGAGGTCGCGGTCGTGGAGGTGCTCCCTCAGCCGGTCGACCACGTCGGGGACGGCTGCGCGTGCCAGGCCCTCGAGGTAGTACACGCCGTTGCGGGCCTCGTCCAAGGGCTCGGGCCGCCCTGCGCGGATCTGGTCGGTCTGCCAGAAGAGGTCGACGACCGCCTCGAGCTCGCGGGCGCGTCGCCGGCTCTCCGGCTCTGCGAGCAGTGCCGACACGCGGCGCAGCTTGTCGAGGTTGGTGCGCCGCGCGACCTCCGTGGGATGCGCCGTGAAGACCGGCCGCACCTCGAGCCGCTGAACGAGCTCGGCGACGTCCTCGTCCGGGATGGCGGCGTCGACGAGTGCCGCGAACGTGTGGTCGAGCGGCCCACCGTGCTCCGTGCGCGCCCGCTCCAGGGTCCGGCCGCGGTGGTGCTGCTCGGTGATGTTGGCGAGGTGGAAGTAGCTCGCGAAGGCCCGGGCCAGGGTCGTGGCGGATGCGGGATCCAGGCGGGGAAGCTGGTCGAGCGACTCGTCCTTGGCGGCCTGGCGCACCTGCTCGACGAGCTCGAGCAGGGCCTCGCCCTCGGTCTTCACCAGGGCCTGGCCCAGGAGCGACGTGACCAGCCGGACGTCCTTCCGCAGCGCGTCGCTGTGGTGCCTCTCCTCGCGATCCACTGACCCTCCATGCGCGTCGATGTTGCGTCCAGTCCGATCTTCGTGGAAGCAGCGCCCTCGGAAGGGAGGGGGTCGCATCGTGAACACCGGCGGCGACGGCATCCGGCTGCGGCGGGGCGGACGCTGCAACGACCAGGTCGCCTGAATCGTCGGGCGTGGGCGCCGCGGCGCCGGCGGCCAGGCCGGAACCGCGGGCGTCAGTTGCGGATCTGCAGAACGCTGGCCTGGCCGGGCTGATCCGGGTCGTCCACGATCTCGCGGCCGTCGAGCCACGACGAGATCACGTGCGCCAGCTCCCCGGGATGGCTGAAGTTGACGGCGTGCGCCGCACCCCTGATGAGAACGACGGTGACGTGCTCCGGTGCCATCCGCCCGACCTCCCTGACGCGGCGCGGCGAGGGCATGAGGGGGTCCCGGCTCCCGACCACGGCGAGGGCAGGCACCGGCGTGTGCAGGAGCCGCTCGAGGGAAGGGAACTCGGTCAGCTGTCGAAAGAGCCGCAGCGCGTTGAGCGGCCCGAAGCGCACGTAGTCCGGAACGGCCACGGGGACCATCCGGGGGCTCTCACGGGCGGCATCGACGGCGAGCTGGCCCAGCGCTCGTGCCAGCGGCTGGTTGTGCAGCCCGCCCGCCGGGGAGACCAGGACCAGGCGGTGCACCCGCTCGGGGGCCAGGTGTGCGACCTCGAGGCCGATCGGGCAGCCCATCGAGTTGCCCACGAGGACGACCTTGTCGAACCCCAGGGCGTCGATCGTCGCGAGCAGCGCGTCGGACAGGGCGGGGATCCCGAGCGTCCGGTCCCGGCGCTCGCTCCGCCCGTACCCGGGCAGGTCCGGGACCACGTTGAGGCTGTGGGCGGCCATCCGTCGCGCCGTCGGCATGAGGTAGGAGCCCGAGATCCCGAAGCCGTGCACGTGGACGATGGGCACGCCGCCGTCGACGCCGAGGCTGCGACGGTAGAACAGGCGCCTCCCCGCCACGGTCAGCGTCTCCTGCGTCCATCCCTGACCGTCACTCCGCACGCCGACGATCGTGGCAGTGAACGGCCGCTGCCGCCATCCGTCAGCGGGCTGAGGCCGGTCCCTCAGCAGCCCTGCGACGGTAGGCTTTCGCGACATGGCCCGTGCCGTGGCCGGCCCCCGATGGTCGAACCTGAACGCCGGACGCTGCATGGTGCAGGCCGTGTGCGTCCTGGTGCTCTTCAGCCTCGCGCGGGCGCTGGGGCTGCTGGGGCCGCCGGTGGTGTCAGCCGGCATCCTCACGCTGGCGATGGTCGTCGTCGCGTGGCGCGCCGGCGCATCGCTGGAGGACCTCGGGCTGGAGCGTGCCCGCGTGCGCGCAGGCCTGCGGTACGGCGGCGGCGCCTTCGTGGCTGTCCTGGTCGTCCTGCTCGTGGCCGCGGTGATTCCCGGAACGCGCCCCTTGCTCCAGGACACGCGAGCGGAGATCGATGGTGGACGGCTGGCCTACGAGCTGGGTGTGACGATCGTGCTGCTGACGGCGGTCCCCGAGGAGCTCGCCTTTCGGGGTGTCCTCCTGGGGGCGGGGCGCAAGCTGTGGGACGCGCGGCGTGCGGCCCTGGTCAGCTCCGCGCTGTTCGGCGTCTGGCACATCGAGCCCACCCTGGAGACGATGTCGGGCAACAGCGCGGTCGGTGGTGCCTCCGCCAGCCTCGGCGGGCAGGCGCTGTTGGTCCTCGGCGCGATCGCCGTGACGTTCGCCGCCGGCCTGGTCTTCTGCTGGCTCAGGCTGCGGTCGCGCAGCCTCGTGGCACCCCTCCTCGCGCACGTGGCGACCAACGGCCTCGGCCTGGCCGTCGCGTGGTTCACCCTCCACGCCGCACCGCTCGGCGGGTGAGCGGCCCTCGACGGCAGGCCCAGGGAGGGCTCGCGGCTCACTCCACCGCAGCGATGGTCTCCTTGAGGGCAGTCAGGTTGTCGGCGGTCAGGCCGGCGGGCCGCATCGCGGCATACCACCCGTCGACGTACTCGGTCGTGTACTTGTGGCCGTGTCCCGCCGGGACGCCCGTGGCGAAGGGGAGATCGGCGGTGACCTGCCAGAAGGTCACGAACGGGATCCACACCATCCCCTCCAGCACGTCCTTGCCGGGGGCCTCGGCGATCCAGTCGGGCTCGCTGGCGATGAGTCGCGGGCTCCACCAGACGATCGGGTCGGACGGGTGCATGAGGTACAGGACCCGGGTGCCGTCCCACGCCTGGTTCTCTGGCGGCATGGAGGTGCTCGCGTCGCTGGTGAAGCGCACCGTCCGGCCGTTCTTGTAGACCGGCTGGGCCTCGGGGCTGCCGGGGTCACGGTTGTCGCTGAACTCGCGAAACAGCGTGTTGAAGTTGGGCGGGCCGGCGAAGACCGTGCCAGCGGTGCGGTTGCGCAGGTCGTACTCACCGCTGAAGGCCGTCTCGCCGCCGAAGGACCCCAGGCTCTCACCGGCGACGAAGAGCTGCGGGCGCTGGTCCTGGGGCAGCTTCGACCACCGGTCATACACCGCGTCGTAGAGCGCTCGGCCCGCCTCGCGGGCCTTCTTCTGGTCGACGAGGTAGGAGAGCCACGACGGAAGGTACGAGTACTGGATGGCCACGGAGGCGGCGTCGCCGCTGCTGAGGTACTCGAAGGTGTCCACCAGCGCGGGGTCGACCCAGCCGCTTCCCGTCGTCGTGACGACCAGCAGGTTCGCCCGCTGGAAGCCACCGGCCCGCTCGAGGTCGTCGACCGCCAGGGCGGCCCGGGACTCGCTGTCATCGGCGGAGGCCAGACCCGCGTAGGCACGCACCGGCTCCTCGGCCGGACGAGGGATGATGGCCTCGATGTCCTCGCCAGTGGGGCCCTGGCCGGTGAACGCGCGTCCCTCACGGCCGAGCGAGTCCCACTCCACCAGGGAGCCCGGTCCGCCCGAGCGCAGGGCGCTGGTGGGGCGGGTGGTGCCCTCCTTCGTCGCGGTGTCGCGCACCGAGAACGCCTCGTCCATGGCAGTCACCAGGCCGTCGAGCAGGATGCCGGTGACGATCAGGTAGACCGTCGTGGACACCAGGATCCAGCCGGTTGCGGCCGCGGCGCGCCGTCCGAACCGGCGGCTGAGGAGCTCCGCCACCCAGCGGTACACGCGGCGTATGCCGCGGCCGAGCAGGAGGAAGAGGAAGAACACGAGGGCCGCGACGAAGGGCGAGGCGATGACCAGCGCGAGGTTGTGTTCGGTGACACCCATCAGGGCGCGGATCTCCCGCTGCCAGTACTGCCCCAGGCCGAAGGCGACGCCGAGCAGGACCGCGGCTCCGATCAGGAAGATGCGCCAGGACGAGCGCTGTGGTGTGCGGGCCTCCCGGTCGGCGTAGGCACGCCAGACCCACGCCGCGAGCACCCCGAGCCCGTAGCCGATGGCGGCGTCGATGCCGGCCACGATGCCTTGGAGGAGACCGCCACGCGGGAGGAGCGACGGGGTGAACGACAGGGCGGCGAAGAGGACGGCACCACAGCAGCCCGGGAGAGTGAAGTGGAACAGCCGGCGGAGCCTCCCGGCGCTCGGCGTGGTGGCAGCTCCGCTCGGTGCAGCAGGAGTCGAGCTGTCGGCGACAGCGGGGGGTGGTTCTTCGGCACTCACCTGACTGGTCATGGCTTCCTCGCTCCAAGGGTTGTCTGAGCCTGAGGGCAACGCCCCCACCGCGATGGGTCGGAGTTGGGGCTGGTTGCTGTCACCGCGGTCCTGCCCTCAGCCGAGGATGCGTCGCACGGTCGGCTCGGCGCGGTCCGCCACGTGGGCCATCACTCCACGGGCGCGCAGCCGGGCGACACCGTCGGCGGCGATCACGGTCGCGGGAACGGCCAGAATGAGCCCGACGATGCCGCCGACCAGCCCGCCCAGCGCGGTGACGACCAGCACGATCAGTGGGTGGATGTTGAGGGTCCGGCCCATGACCTTCGGCTCGACGAAGTTCTCCAGCAACAGGTTCGCGGCGAGGACGACCACGAGCATGACCGCGGCGGCGCCAAGGCCTCCGTTGCCGAGGGCGACGACCACGGCAAGGCCTCCGCCGAGGAAGGCGCCGATGTAGGGGATGTACCCGCCGATGAAGTTCACCACCATGATGGTGAAGATGAGAGGCAGGCCCAGCAGGAGGCTGGCGACGCCGATCACCACCGAGACGATCGCGGACATGACGGTGCGGCCCCTGCCGTAGTCGCGCAGGATCTGGCAGGAGTCGCCGATGAAGCCGTCGACGTCCTCGCGCAGGGGAGGGTCGATCCAGCTGACCAGCGAGCGGCGCAGGCTGGTGCCGTCCTTGACGAGGTAGTACATGATGAGCGCGCCGAGGATGAGGCCGCTGGCCAGGCCCACGAGCGTGCCGACTCCCGACACGAGCTCGGTGAGCAGACCGCCCCCGATCGTCGGGGCTGCCGTCGCGGCGGCATCACGAGCGGCGTCCAGGGCGGCGGGGTCGACCTCGAGTGAGCCGGCCGCGTTCGCCAGCGCCGCGTCGACCGAGGCACCGATCTGGTCCGCCTGGTCGATGACGCCGCGCACCGTCGCGACCCCCACGCCCGTGACCAGGGCCAAGAGCCCGAGCACCACCGCCCCCGCCGCGAGGCCAGGGGTGAACCGGTGCCTGATGAGGACCCCGGCCAGGGGTTTGAAGACGACAGCCAGGACAGCCGCGAAGGTCAGTGGCAGCACGATCTCGTTCACGGCGGCCAGGGACGTGACCACGATGCCCGTGACCAGCACGCAGCCGACGAAGGTCCACGCCCAGACCCCGAGCCTCGGGACCCACCGGACCAGGGCGGGGTTGGCAGCAGGCATCACCGTGTCGTCAGCCAGGCGCTCGGCGGCGGCTCGGCCGTCGGAGGCATCCGCGTTCGGCGTTCCGGACAAATCGAGTCGACCTCCTGTCCCGCTCCCGCGGCTTCGGTCGAGGAGGGGGCCACACGACCCCTCCCAGCCCCATGAGACCCCCACCTCGGTGCAGCGGCATCGTCCTGCCTGAATGAGACGGCGCACGGTGGGACGCACAGGACGCGGTGGCGCGCCCGCTGACAGCCGGGTCTGGGGCTAGGCGACCTCGGCGGAGAGCCTCCCCGAGTCGACCGCGTGCTGGAGCGCGGCATGGTCTCGCTCGTTCTGGTCGGCATAGAGCTCGGCGAACGTCGCGATGGCGCGGTCGAAGCGGTCACCGGTGCCGAGGTAGCTCGCGATCGCAGCCGCATCACCGGAACGTGCATGAGCTCGCGCCAGGGTCCAGCCGCAGAGCCTCCCGTACGCCGTGAGGGCAGGGGGGTCCATGGCCTCGACGACGGCGGAGCCCTTGCCGTCCCAGAGCTGGCGGACGTAGAAGTCCCTGCTCACCCCGTCCATCCCGTTGACCCGGATCCAGCCGAGGAGGATGTCGCTCGCGGACTGCATCAGCCGCTGGCCCTCGACGACCCGCTGACCGTGGTTGGCGTACCTGCTCTTCCCCAGGAACCCCTCCAGCACCGACGCCTGGGCCTCCTTGGCCTGGAGGAACAACGGGTCGTCACCGCCGTTGCCGAACATCAACAGGATCCAGGCTCGGGTTCCCACGCTGCCCACCCCGACGACCTTGCGGGCCGCGTCGGCGTAGTGGAATCCCTTGAGCAGGTGCCGGTGGTCCCCCTGGAGGCTGCGGCGGTACGAGCGGAGCACGTCACGCAGCGTGTCCTCCACCTGGTGGCGCTCGAGCTCGGGCAGCAGCTCCTCGAGGCGGACGATCAGGGGCGGGTCGCTGACGAGTCTGGGGCGACCGCCATCGTCGACGCGCACCAGCTTGTCGAAGGCCTTCATGCTGTCCCTGGCCTGGGCCTTGGCCACGTTCTTCTCGAAGCGCTTGACATCTCGCGCCTTCACGCCGCCCTCCAACAGGCCCCTGATCGCGTCGACGTCCAGGCGCGAGTACCACGTGTCGAGCTTCTTCATCTGAGCCAGCTCCTGCATGGCCTGGCGGTACTCCCGAGTCACGGCCAGCTCCACCGCCGTTCGTTCCGTGCTGGTGAAGCCCCGGTCGCGACCCGCCACCGCGAAGCTGGTCACGAGCCGCTTCACGTCCCACTCGAACGGGCCCGGCAGTGTCTCGTCGAAGTCGTTGAGGCTGAACACGAGCCGTCGGTCCGGGGCAGCGAAGACGCCGAAGTTCGACAGGTGCGCGTCACCGCACAGCTGAACCCACAGGGAGGTCCGCGGCGTGGCTGCCAGGTCGGCGGCCATCAGGTACGCGGCCCCGCGGTAGAAGGTGAAAGGCGACGCCAGCATCCGGCCGTAGCGGATGGGGACCAGCTCCTGCACCCGGCTGGCCGCCTGCTCCTCCAGGAGGGAGACAGGGTCGGGCCGGTCCGAGGCCGGCAGCCAGTCCCCGTGGGTGGCCCGAGGGACCGCGGCTCGCGCCGCTCGGCCTCGGGCAGCCCGCTCCGCCTGGGTGGGCGGCTCACCGCGCCTGTCCTGTTCCGGTACGCCGTCCGCCGAGGCGTGCGGGGGGTTCGTGGAGCTCGTCGTCGCCCGGTCCAGCGTCATCACACCATGTCAGCGCCTCGTCGGACCGGGCGCATCACCCCGCCGGGGTGATGCCGCCCGGCGACGTGGCGCCTGCTGTCGTGGCTACGGCCCGCTCTCCTCCTCGAGCTCCTCCTCGAGCTCCGCCTCGAGCACCGCGACCTCGATCGCGACCTCGAGCGCCTGCACGATCCTGCCCGTGGCTGCGGCGACGCGTGTGGTACCCACGATGGGTGCGACGGCGGCGAGGACGCCCCGGACCTGTTCGGCGTCGACACCGGTCTCGCGCGCCACGGCCAGGTTCATCAGGTACGAGACCGTTGGGGCATCGACCGCGACGAGCGCCGCGATGCGGACGAGCATGAGGGTCTGGGCGTCGAGGCTCGAGGTCTCGGCGGAGTCCGCGGTCATGCGCGCGATGAGGTCGAGGACCGGGGTCTCCGGCGTGGGAGCAGTCATGGTG
The DNA here is from genome assembly GCF_036554925.1 of Pedococcus sp. Classification (NCBI taxonomy): domain Bacteria; kingdom Bacillati; phylum Actinomycetota; class Actinomycetes; order Micrococcales; family Intrasporangiaceae; genus Pedococcus; species Pedococcus sp. Next base: position 6,315 of record NZ_DATBMI010000048.1, on the reverse strand, counting down.
GTGCCTTTCGCTCGAGGGTGGGGTGCCTGGTGCCTCCCTGCCCCACCACACCCCAACAGCGAGGGCGGCACATCGTCCTGCCTGCATGATGCGGCACGGCCGGGTGTCCTTCACTCCGGGAGGAACCCCGTTCGGCGAGCCGCTCGCGACACCAACCGCCCGAGCACGGCGCCCGAGGTCGCCCCGACGAGGACGTCGGCCGGGTAGTGCACGCCCGTGTACACACGGGAGAAGCCCACGACGGACGCTGCCACCCGCAGCGGCAGCCGCAGCGCCGGCAGGACGTCCCCGACGGCGACGGCGAAGGCAGCGGCGGACGCGGAGTGACCAGAGGGGAAGGACGTCGATGAGGGCATGCTCACCCTTCGCTCGTGCGGTACACCGAGATCATCACGGTCCGGGCGGCGGCGCTCGCCGGCCCGCTTCATCGGCTGGTTCACCACCAGTGAAGCCGTCCCGATGGCCGCGAGGCCGGTGGCCGCGGCGCGTCGGCCCAGTGGTCCGCCGAGCAGCGCGACGACTCCGGCCACGAGGAACCATGGCTTGGAGAAGTTGGCGAAGACCGAGGCCCTGCGCAGCGGCTCGTCCAGCAAGGGGGTCTGCATCTGCGCCACGGAACGGAACACGGCGCGGTCGTAGCGCGCCAAGCGGTGCAGGAGCGACGCGGCCCGCCGGCGGGACCGGGCCCCGGCACCGACCTCACCGCGCTCGAGCCGGCGCGCAAGCCGTTCCTCCACTGGCTCCAAGGGGTGGGCGTCGGGTGGCTCCAGGGGGAGTGGGTCGGACATCGTCTTCTCAGGGCTTCTGGTCTCGGTGGTTTTGGTCTCGGCCGAGGGCGATCCGCGCCAGCTCGGCCACGCCCGCCACCATCCCCTCGGGGATCATCGCCGAGGGCGAGGCACCGGGGTGCTGGCGGGCGATGCGCACGCGCAGGACCCCGGGTCGGATGCGGAAGTGCAGCGGCGCCTGGAGGACAACCGTCTCACCGTCGATGCCCGCCGGGACGGGCTGTTCCGCGTCGATCTCGAACGCCGGCGCGGACCACTCGCGCCACGGGCGCTGCGACGAGCCTCCTTCCTCTCCTCCACCGGTGGGTGAGCCGAGCACGGTGATGCCGAGCAGGCCGTCATCGATGCGTGGGCGCGTGCCAGATCCCACAGCGCGGCCGAGCCGGTAGCGGTTGTTCGAGACCAGCACCGCGGCGCCACCACGGTGCTCCTGCCCGCCCGGTCCACGCCACCGCATGTCCGGCTCGCCGCCGCCCGGGCCGAGAACGTCCGGCACCGTGTCGAGCAGTGTGCGGATCTTCGCGTCGCGGTAGCCGGTGCGCTGGACGGCTTCGGCGTAGAGCCCGAGGGAGACGTTGTTGACGAACACCCGGCCGTTGACCTCGGCGAGGTCGACCCGCCGCTCACCGCCGTCGACGAACGCGTCGAGCGCCCCCACGACGTCGTCGCGGTCGACGCCGAGGTCGAGCGCGAAGTGGTTGCGGGTGCCGGCAGGCACGCACGCGTACGGGAGCCCGCACTCGGCGGCGACGGCCGCCACGACCGCCTGCGAGCCGTCCCCACCGGCCATCGCGAGCCCGTCCGCGCCGCGCTCGACCGCACTTCGGACCAGTGCCTCGAGGTCGTCGCCGGCCTTCAGCTCGATGGGTTCGATGCCGCGCTGGGCCGCCTCCTTGGCGAGCGCGAAGCGCTCGGCCTTGCCGCCGCCGGAGCGCGGGTTGAAGAAGAGCACCGGATGACTCGGAGCGGGCGCACTCGGCAGGTCGACGTGGACCGGCAGGGCGGCACGCGCGGCAGCGAGGGTCCCCAGGAGCCCCGCCACGACCAACAGGTCGACGAGGGGCGCCCCGCGGGTCAGGACCAGGACCAGCGCACCGCCGAGCGCAAGGCCGGCGGCGACCAGTCCCGCCACCCTCGCGGCACCCCGCCGGACCACCGCGTACCAGGCGCAGGCCCCGGCGAGGAGAACGAGGGCGCTCAGGAACAGCCCGCGCGGGAACTGCCTCACCGCGACGACCAGGGCAAGCACGCACGTGGCCACGCCCACCAGCAGGGCCAGGGCCGCCCACCATCGCCGTGTCATGGCACTGTGCCTCGGGCTGTCACCCTCGGACCGTAGGAGGCGAGCGGGGCGACGGGCATCCCGCAGCAGGGATGATTCCTGCCGGCTGCACCGCCGGCCGCGGCGTGCCTGCTCGCCGGCAGGAGCCCGGACGACCCCAGGCGTTCGGACGATCCCACGCGTCGGTCGGCGCGGACCTCGTCAATGTTGCGCATGTCCGATAGGCCCGGACTAGGCCGACTGCGGATGTCGGCGCCACCAGCGGCGTGCCTACGGTGGCCAACGCAGGCACACACAGGAAGTGGGGCCCGACCATGCGCCAGCTCACGCGTCGTCACCGCAGGCCGACCGACCCAGGCACCGCAGGGGGTCGGGTACCCGCCCCGCCGGGGGCGGGCCGGGAGACCGGCTGGCGCCGACTGCCTCGAGGTGCCAGGGCTGGGGCGGTGCTGGCCGTCCTCGCGCTCAGCTGCGCCGGTCTCGGCTCGCCAGCCACGGCGGAGCCCGTCGACGACGGACTGAACCCGGGCGGGGTGACACGGTTCGCGGAGCGCGTCAGGGTGAACGTCGTCTTCGTCGGCTTCGACGAGGGCGACGCCGCGTGGAGTGCCGTCCGGTCCGAGCTGCCCGCGACCGCCGAGCCCATCGTGCGCTCGCGTGCCTTCTACGGGATCAGCGAGCCGCTCGGCCTGCGCTACTCCTACGACTACCGACCGCACTACACCAGCAAGTCATGGGAGGACGGGTTCTTCCGCCACCTCTCCTCCATCGCGGTCGCGAAACCGCTCACCGAGCTCCAGCAGGCGTACAACGAGCAGGCGGGTCGGCTCGACGTGACCGAGAACCACTGGATCGACGCGACCGCGGTCGAGAAGCGACTGATCGACTCGGCACCCCCACAGGTCGACACCCAGCAGCCCACGGTCTTCTTCATCAACTGGTATGGCCGCAGCGACTTCAGGTTCCACGTCTACACCAAGACCGGGGAGCCGGACCCCGACACCGGCCACGACTTCGGCACCAACGACAGCCGCAAGCTCGTGGCCTGGGGCGGCACGACCCCCGATGACGAGGAGACCGGGCTCGGCCGGGCACGCGGGGTCAACCGGGTCTGGTTCTACGACCTGTCGGCGGGACCGGAGGCGTGGGGCGGCAGCTTCGACATCACCAACCCCGACCTCGACGGCGACGGGGCGGCCGACTACCGGATCCCCGTCTCCTGGGAGTACGGCTCCTACCGGGCGAAGGCGGAGCTCCCTCACGACCTCGGGAAGGTCGTCCGCTGGGTTGGGCTGAACCTGCTGTTCACGTCGTCACCGCTGTACCCGCCGTACCTCACCGCCGACCGGCAGCCGGGGACCGTCGACCTCGACGTCAACACGGTCGAGGGTTGGCCGGGGGTCGACGCCTCACGCCGTTACATCAAGCGCGACCTCTTCCTCAGCGAGGAACGCGAGCTCCCGACCGGGGTGACGCTCACGTCGGACTCCCAGGACCTGCCCTTCGCGGGCGAGCTCCGGCGCTGCTACGCGCTGTTCGTCACCGACGTACCGTGCTACCAGCGTTACTCCAGCTACCCGGCCTTCGCCAACCTCTTCCTCAGCGCCGCGCTCAACCGGGACCGCTTCCTCGACGGCGACCGCGACCACGAGGCGGCGATGCTCAACTACGCGACCAGCGACCCGTCGCTGGACCCGGGGTTCCTGGGGTTCGCCGACGACAACTGGCTCGATGGGACCCAGAGCGGGGTCTTCAGCTTCGTCTACCCGCGGGCGGTCGACATCGGGTACGGGCTGACGACGACGATGATCCACGAGTACGGCCACCACTCGTCGATGAGCCACCCCCACGACGGGTACGACCCAGCCTCGGGCACCGACTACGAGCCCACCGGCGACTACTTCTTCGCCTGGCTCGGCGACGAGTCGAACTCGATGATGAGCTACATCGACCTCAACTGGGACTTCAGCCAGTTCGACCGTGACAACTCGGCCCGTCACCACGCCAGCGGCTATGCCCTGCTCGCGAACCGGGTGGCCGAGGACATCCTCGACTCGCGCCACGCCGACCGTGCCGAGGAGGACCTCGCTGCGGCCGACCGCGCCCTCCGGAGGGCCCAGGATGCCGTGGCCGGCCACGACTACACCGCGATGCTCCAGCACGCCGAGGAGGCGTACCGCCACGTGGTGGCCGGGGCGGACCGCGCCGACGTGCAGGTGAGGGTCCGCCAGCCCAGCACGTGGACCCTGGACCCGCCGGCCGAGGGTGACCGCGGCGTCCGGGCCTCCAAGATGCCGCCGTCGGCCATCGACCTCGCGGCGTGGACCCACCACAAGCGGATGATGCCCTGAGACCGGCGGGGGTGAGCGCCCCGCGCGGTCAGTCCGCTCCCACCCGCCCCGGTCCGCTCCCGCGCGGCCCCGCGACAGGCCCGCAGGTCAGAACACGGCGTTGAGGGCGTTCCAGCCGGCGCCGACGCGCACCCGGGGCAGCCAGCCGCCGCTGCTGCGGCGCGGGTAGAGCCACAAGGTGCCACCGGCGTCCCGGGCCAGCACGTCGGCCGTGCGGTCGCCGTTGAGGTCGCCCGGCCCCACCAGTGCGGTCATGACGTTCCACCCGGTGCCGACGCGCACCCGGGGCAGCCAGCCGCCGGTGCCGTTGCCGCGGTACAGCCAGAGGTAGCCCGTGGCCCCTTCTCGGGCCAGCACGTCAGCGGCCCCGTCGCCGTCGAGGTCCCCGGGCCCGATGAGGCTGTTGAACACGTTCCACCCGGTGCCGACGCGGACCCGGGGCAGCCAGCCGCCGGTGCCGTTGCCGCGGTACAGCCACAGGTACCCGGTGGCTCTCTCCCGCGCGAGGACGTCGACGCGCTGGTCCCCGTCGAAGTCGCCCGGCCCGATGAGGCTGCTGAAGATGTTCCACCCGGTGCCGACCCGGACCCGCGGCAGCCAGCCGCCGGTGCCGTTGCCGCGGTACAGCCACAGGTCGCCGTCGGTCCTCTCCCGCGCGAGCACGTCCTGGGGTCCGTCGCCGTTGACGTCGCCGGGCGTCTCCAGCGCGCTGAAGACGGCCCAGCCCGCGCCGATGCGTGCGCCCGCGGTGATGGCTCCGCGCCCCGTCCCGGCGTACAGCCGGAGGTCTCCGGTGGCCGACACCCGGGCCAGAACGTCGTTGTTCCAGTCTCCGCTGAACTCCGCCGTCGACCCCGAGAGCGTTGATGCGGGCATCGGCAGTGGAGTGAACGCGTAGGGGTCGCAGGTGAGGTCGTAGTCGCGCAGGTCGTCGTACCACTGGGCGAGGTGGACCCGCCCCCCGGAGAAGCTGGCCTGGTGGCACCGGTCGAGCGCCTCGGTCGGCGTGTCCAGCCGTCCTGCCGTGGCCCAGACCGGCACGCCCGGCAGCCGCCACGAGCCCGTGATCGTCTGCCACCCCGTGAGGTAGGAGTACAGGCCGTAGGCGAACCCGGCGTCGCGCAGCCCGCGCATCAGACCCTCGACGACGTAGCGGTTCTCGCGCTGCTGGCTGGCCGTGCCCGTGGGCCAGGGCTGTGCGGCCCGGGGTTCGACGTCGATCCACACGACCGGTGGTGCGAACCCGAGCCGGGCGAGGGTCTCCACCGCGAACCGTGCTTCGGAGTACCCGGCATTGGAGAGCTGCCCCGCCCGGCTGCTCGGGGACCACGGCCCCCGGGCGCGGTAGGTGCTGAGCTGGGCAGTGGTGGGGAAGGCGGCCATGGTGTACGCGTGGGCGGGTTTGCCGTTGTCCCGCACCCAGGCCACCTGCTCGGCGACACACGGGTTCTCGGTGAAGGGCAGGCCCCGGGTGAGGCCGACGATGACGAACCGCGTCGTGGGTGGTGGCAGGGGAAGCCCGAACCCGCCGTCGGCCTCGGAGCACTGCGGCCAGGAGATGTCGTGGCCGTACAGCGGCGCCGCCCGAGCCGCGGGAGCGGCGTTGAGCAGCAGGCCGAGGACGACGACCAGGACCGCCGCCAGGGCGACCGGGAACCGGCGGGTGCGGCCGGCTCGCGCGTTGTGGGGCGGCAGGTTCGCGAGGGCCCGGGCGGTCCGGGGGGTCATGCGACCAGTCTCGGGCGGGCCGTGCTGGCCAGGGCAGAGCCTTCCGGCCCCTTCGCCCCGCGGGGCGTCCGCCCGGCAGCGAGGCGTGCGTGTGAAGCGTTGCCGAGGGCCCCGGGCCCACGGTCCGCCGGTCCGGTCGACGCGACCGTCCTTCGGGTCGTTGGGC
>NZ_DATBMI010000169.1:0-13358 GCF_036554925.1 Pedococcus sp. | reverse complement strand
AGCGGCGGGAACCGTGCACCCGCTCGGTAAGTTGTCCCATAAACCGGAGGTGTGCGCGCTCGGGCGCGGCCCCAGGCAGATCGGGCGTGTGGTGAGTTCTTCAGAGTGGTTCGGCGCAGGCGGCCCGCCCCATGAGGGCGGCGGATCGGGTTCGTCCGGAGGGCAGGGGCGCCCCGGCGGCGGCCGTTTCGGAGGGGCCCGCCCGCCGGTGATGCTGCGGCGGCGGCGCGGGCCGCTCGGCCCGACGATCGCCATCCTGGTCGCGCTGGGCTTCCTCATCTCGTGGGCGGCCGGGGTGTGGACCGAGGTGCTGTGGTTCGACGCGCTCGACTTCCGGTCGGTCTTCGTCACCGAGCTGTCGGCCAAGGCGGTGCTGTTCGTCATCGGCTTCGTCCTCACCGGCGGCCTCGTCGCCTCCAGCCTGGTGGTGGGGTACCGCACGCGGCCGGTCTACGCACCCGTCACACCCCAGCAGCAGAACCTCGACCAGTACCGCGAGGCGATCGAGCCGCTGCGCCGGATCGCGACCATCGGCATCCCGGTCATCCTCGGGCTGCTGGCGGGCACCGGTGCGGCCGGCCAGTGGCAGACCTTCCTGCTGTGGCGCAACCAGGTGCCGTTCGGGCGGAACGACCCGCACTTCGGGATGGACATCGGGTTCTTCGTCTTCACCCTGCCGTGGCTGCGCTTCATCCTCGGCTTCCTGACGATGGCGCTGATCATGGCCCTGATCGCCGCCGCCTTCACGCACTACGTCTACGGCGGGCTCCAGTTCCAGTCACGCGGGGAGAAGACGACCCGGGCCGCCCGCACCCACCTCGCGGTGCTGTTCGCGGCCCTGCTCGTCATCCGAGCGGGCAGCTACTGGGTGGACCGCTACTCCCTCTCCACCAAGGACTCCCGGCTGCTGACCGGCATCAGCTACACCGATGCCACGGCCACCATGCCCACCAAGGCCATCCTCGCCGTCGCCGCCCTGATGACCGCGGCCTTGTTCGTCGCCTCGATCTGGACCCACTCGTGGCGCCTGCCCATCATCGGCGTCGCCTCGCTGACGGTGCTGTCGATCCTCGTGGGCGGCATCTACCCGGCGCTGATGCAGAACTTCATCGTGAAGCCGTCGGAGAAGTCCAAGGAGGCCAAGTACCTCGACCGGAACATCAAGGCGACGCGGGCCGCCTACGGGCTCGAGGCCGTCGACTCCCAGGTCTACAAGGCGGCCACCACGGCCAGCCGGGACCAGCTGCGCAACGACGCCGACACCATCCCCGGCATCCGCCTCGTCGACCCGATCGTCGTCTCGCCGACCTTCCGGCAGCTGCAGGCCGTCAAGTCGTACTACAGCTTCCCCGACGCGCTCGACGTCGACCGCTACCGGATCGACGGCCGGCTCAACGACACGGTCATCGCCGTCCGGGAGCTCGACCTCGAGGGCGTGCCCGCCAACCAGCGGAACTGGCTGAACGACCACACCGTCTACACCCACGGCTTCGGCGTGGTCGCCGCCTACGGCAACCAGCGGGGCGAGGACGGCCAGCCGGTCTTCTACCAGCAGAACATCCCTCCGGTCGGGCCGCTGCCGGCCTTCGAGCCGCGGGTGTACTTCGGCGAGAAGTCCCCGGACTACTCCATCGTCGGGGCCCCCGCCGGCAGCAGGCCGCGAGAGTTCGACTACCCCGACAGCAGCGCCGCCGGGCAGAAGAACAACACCTACGCCGGCAAGGGCGGGGTCGAGCTCGGCTCGTTCGCCCGCAAGGCGGCCTACGCCATCCAGTACCGCGAGCTGAAGTTCCTGCTGTCGGACGCCGTCAACAACGACTCCCGCCTGCTCTACCACCGCAAGCCGCTGGACCGGGTCAAGAAGGTCGCCCCCTGGTTGACCCTCGACGGCAACCCCTACCCGGCGGTTGTCGGCGGGCGGATCCAGTGGATCGTCGACGGGTACACGACCAGCGCCGACTACCCCTACTCGCGGCTGCAGGAGATCGGGAACGCGACCTCCGACTCCGTGACGGAGAGCTCGACGGCGGTCAGGTCGATCTCCTCCGGCCAGGTCAACTACATCCGCAACTCGGTCAAGGCCACGGTCGACGCTTTCGACGGCACCGTGCGGCTCTACGCGTGGGACGAGCAGGACCCGATCCTCAAGGCATGGTCCAAGGCGTTCGACGGCACGGTCCTGCCGCTCAGCGCGATCAGTGGCGACCTGATGTCGCACCTGCGCTACCCCGAGGACCTCTTCAAGGTCCAGCGCACGATGCTGGCGAAGTACCACGTCACCGACGCGGACTCGTTCTACGGCGGCCAGGACTTCTGGCGGGTGCCCACGGACCCGGCCCAGGAGGACCGCACCGTCGACCAGCCTCCGTACTACCTGACCCTCGCGATGCCCGGGCAGGAGGAGCGGGCGTTCTCGCTCACCACGACGTTCCAGCCGACCGGTACCCGCGAGGTCCTGTCGGGCTTCCTGGCGGTCGACTCCGACGCCGGGTCCGAGGACGGTCGGCGCAAGCAGAGCTACGGCCAGCTCCGGCTGCTCGAGCTGCCGCGTGACACCACCGTCAAGGGCCCCGGCCAGGTGGCCAACGACGTCAACTCCTCGAACGCGACGTCGGACGCCTTCACGCTGACCCTGAACCAGTTCCTCAACCAGAGCCGGTCGCAGGGCTCCCGGGTGACCCTGGGCAACCTGCTGACGCTGCCCGTCGGCGGCGGGCTGCTCTACGTCCAGCCGATCTACGTCAGCGCCCAAGGCACGTCCGGGTACCCGCTCTCGCGCGCGACCGTCGTGGCCTTCGGCGACCGGCTGGCGTGGTCCGACACCCTCGACGGGGCGCTGGACGGTCTCTTCGGCGGCAGGTCCGGTGCGACCGCGGGCGACTCCGGCTCGTCCACGCCACCACCTGGCGGCACCCCGAAGCCGGGCACCACGCCGGCCCCCTCGGACGCCGCGGCGCTGGCTCAGGCACTCGAGGACATCCAGGCCGCGTACGACGAGGGCCGGGAGGCGCTGCAGAAGGGCGACTTCGCGGCCTACGGCGAGGCGCAGGAGAAGCTGAACGCCGCGATCAAGCGGGCCGTGGCCGCCGCGCCGAAGGGCGGGTCCGTCACCGTGACGCCGGGCCCCACGGGCACGGCCACCCCCGCCCCGACGGGCACCGCGACGCCGTCCCCGAGCAGCACCCCCTGACCGGTGGAGCGGGCCTCGCGCGCGGCGTGCGCGAGGGGCCCGCTCGGTCCGGGGCAGGCCCGCCGGGGAGCGGATTTGCATCTGAAATGCCCCAGCCCGTAGGGTTGTCACTACCGACGCGGGGTGGAGCAGCTCGGTAGCTCGCCGGGCTCATAACCCGGAGGTCGCAGGTTCAAATCCTGCCCCCGCTACCACGTGTAGCAACGACTGAGGCCCTCTCCCTTCTGGGAGGGGGCCTCAGTCGTGCCGCACGGGCACGCGCGCGGGGCGCCTCGGCGCCGGTGGCGCGGACGCCGCATTCTGGCCGAGCTCGAATTCGGCTCGCTGGCCGGGGTGGACGCGGGAGGACTGGGTCCGCGTGAGTCCAGACACTGACCTCCGCCGGGGCACCGGCACGGTCGACTCTGCCCCTCAGGGCGGGGTACGTGACGCCACACCCGGCGCGACGCTCTTGCTCAGGCGGTGGCCACCAGGCCGGCGGCCAGACCGAGGGCGGCAGACACCCCGAGGGCGGCAGACACCCCGAGGGTGCGCAGCACGGGCCAGCAGCTGCGAGACCTACCGGCGGGGGCCTGCATGCGGGTCTGTACTCAGGCGGCGCCGGGCTCGACGGGCACTCCGGCGACACGCCACTCGAGGACCCCGTCCGCGGCCCGCCTGGCGCGCAGTCCGGCACCAGTCAGCAGCCGGACGGCATCGTGCGCCAGCACGCAGTACTGCCCGCGGCAGTAGGCGACCACCTCGGCGTCGCGCGGTAGCTCACTGAGCCGGTCGGCCAGCTGCTCCAGCGGGATGTTCACCGCGCCGGGAAGGTGGCCGGCGGCATACTCGCCGTGCGGCCGCACGTCGAGGACCACCACGTCCCCGGCGCCGAGCCGGCGCAGCAGCTCCCCGGTGCCCACCGCCTCGGTGTCGTGGGGGCCGAGGTAGGTGCGGCGCGCGAGCTCGGTGTGCGGCCGGTGGCGCTGGGCGACCTGGCGCAGGTGGGCCCACAGTCCGGCCACGTCGTCACCCGCGAGGGAGTAGAAGACGCGCTTGCCCTCCCGCCTGGCCACGACCAGCCCGGCCTCGCGCAGCGACTGCAGGTGCGCCGAGCAGGTGCTCATGCCGGTGTCGGCGGCGGCGGCGAGCTCCTCGACGCTGCGCGGGCCCTGGGCGAGCAGGTCGAGCAGCTCGAGGCGCTTCGGGCTGCCGAGCGCCTTGCCCACGGCGGCGAACTCGGCGTAGAGCGCGTCCTTGGCGTCGCGGTCACCCATCGCCGTCCTCCTCCGCGTCCGTGCTCTCCACACCCGCCTCCCGGGTGCGGTGGTGAGTCTCGTACATCCGCACGGCGACGACCAGCCCGGAGACCGCGGTCAGGCCCGCGACCGTCCACACCGCGGCGCGCACGCCGAGCACGTCGGCGACGACTCCGGCGAGCAGGGCGCCGACGGCGAAGCCGCCGTCGCGCCACAGCCGGTAGATCCCGACGGACCGGGCCCGCCAGGCAGGGTGGGCGACGTCCCCGATCGCAGCCAGCAGCGTGGGGTACACCGCCGCCGTGCCGGCGCCGAGCAGGACGGCGGCCACGGCCCAGGCGGCGAACGCGTCAGCGAGCGCCACCAGGCCGAGGGCGACGGCCTGCAGCCACATGCCGCCGGCGATCATCCACTTGCGGCCCCAGCGGTCGGACAGTGCCCCGGTGACCAGCTGCCCGACGCCCCAGACGGCGGGGTAGAGGGCGGCGAGGACCCCGATCCTGCTCACGGACAGCCCGGCGCCGGCGAAGAGGATGGGGAACAGCCCCCAGGCGAGGCCGTCGTTGAGGTTGTTCACCAGCCCGGCCTGGCTGGCCGAGGACAGTGCCGGCTCGCGGAAGCTGGTCTGGGTGAAGACCTGCCGGTCGCTCAGCTCGGCGTGGAGGTGGTCGTGCCTGCCGTCGGCGCGGGCTACGTGGCTGGCCGCCTCGAGCCGCGCATGGCCGCGAGTCTCCCTCACCGCCAGGGCGGACAGGCCCAGGCCGAGGGCGGCGAAGGCGAGGCCGAGGAGGAACGGCGCGGGGCGCAGCCCGTAGGACTCGGCCAGGTAGCCCGTGGCCAGCGCGGTGGCCGCGACCGCGACGTACCCGGCGGCCTCGTTGAAGCCCATCGCCAAGCCGCGCCGGGCGGGGCCGACGAGGTCGATCTTCATCACCACGGTGGTCGACCAGGTCAGGCCCTGGCTGATCCCGAGCAGCACGTTGGCACCGATGACCCAGCCCCACGTCGGTGCCCAGATCAGGAGCAGCGGCACCGGGATGGCGACGAGCCACCCTGCGACCAGGACGGGCTTGCGGCCGAACCGGTCGGACCAGGTGCCGGCGAAGTAGTTGGTGGCGGCCTTGGCCAGGCCGAACGCGAGGATGTAGGTCAGGCCCGCGGTGTGGGCCCGCAACCCGAACTCCTGCTCCCCGAGCAGGGGCAGGACGGTGCGCTCCTGGCCGAGCATCCCGCCGACCAGGGCGTTGACGGCGACGAGCAGGGTGAACTGGGCGGCGTTCTGCCGTAGCCCGAGCTCGATGCGGCTGGTCGTGCCCGCGAGGGGTGTCGTGCTGCGGGTGGTCATCGGCCCGTCTCCAACATCTGTCCCGTGGCTCGCTCCCAGTCCCGCGGGCCGCCCTCGAGGACGGCGATGTCGTGTCGTCCGGCGCGCTGCAGCAGGCTGGCCGCTCCCATGGCCCGTTCGCCGTGGCCGCACATGACCACGGTGCGCCCGGGTGGGAGGTCGGGAACGCGGCCGGTCAGCTCGCCGAGCTCGACGTGAGCGGCTCCGGGCACGTGGCCGGAGCCGGCGGCGAGCTGCACGGCACCGGTCAGGAAGTCCGCGTGCAGGTGCGTGTCCGCGGCATACGCCACCCGCAGCCCGCGGTGCGCGGCGGCAGCCCGCAGGGCCCGCAGGTCACGGCTGGCGTCGACCGCGAGGGCCCGCCCGTCGCCGAGGGCGACCAGGTATGCCGTGTTCCCGAGCCCTTCGTCCACGATCGGGACGACGTCGACCGAACCCATGTGCTCGTCTCCTGTCAGTTCTGTCGGTCCATCATTCCACAGTTTGTTGGAATGAGAACAACTCAGTCATCGTCGCCGCGGGCCGCGTTCACTGCGCGAGGTCGTCCGGCGCTACCATGGGTCGCAGTACCGGCCCTCGGCCACACTGCTCTCTCTCGGCGACCTCAGCTCGTCGGTGGGCGGTCACCGACCGAAGGCGCTCGGCCTCATGCCGGGGGAGGGCTGTCGGGGGACCGGCGTCCCGACCTCTCGCTGAGGGGGCCGAGCCGCGCGCGGCGTGTCCACCCGGACCCTCCGCGCGACGTCCCACCACCCTCGGGCGAGGGACGGCGGGGGCCGTGCTCATGTCGCCCGTGCCGACCTCGGCGCGGGACCGGAGGAGGAGTTCTTGGCTCAGCGAGGCCAGCGCCAGTCGGGCGCCACCCGTACCGCCCCGCGCACCCAGCGGCGTGCCCGCGACGTGGACAACGAGGGCATCATCCCGGTGCTCGCCCGCGCAGTGCGCGAGGTCGAGGCGGCGGCCCAGCGCGGTCGCGTCCGGCCGGCGGGTCGCACGAAGTTCCAGGTCGTCGCGCTCCTGGTGCGCGAGGAGCGCGCCCGGATCAAGGCCGACGGCACCAGCAGCGAGGCCCAGCGGGCCGAGCAGCTCAAGCGTCTCGACGGGATCGCCACGATCCTCGCGAAGACCGCAGCCCGCGACACCTCGCTGCTGGCCCTGCTCGGCGAGGACGCCGTCATCCCCGAGTCGGCACGGTCCCTCCGGCGCGAGATGCTGGAGGCCGCCGGGATCGAGCAGGCCCCGGAGGAGGACGCCCCGGCCGAGGCCGCCGCCGGCCCCGCCGCCGCGACCGAGCGCCGCGTCGTGCCCCAGTCGGTCGTCTCGCGACAGCTCGCGAACCCCTTCCTGGCCCCGGACTTCGCCTCCGCCGTGCAGCACCGGCCCCGTACCGGCCGCCTGGCCAGCTGGGAGCTCCTCGGCCCGCTGTTCCGGTCCTTCGAGTACGGCGGGGACTCCTCGTGCATGGACCTGCCCGACCCGACCTCCGTGCGGGTGCCGGGTGGGCGTGAGCTGATGCGCCACCAGGCGCAGGTGGTCGCGGCGGCGGCCTCCGGCCACCGGACGTTCCTGCTCGCCGACGAGCCCGGCCTCGGCAAGACGGCGCAGGCCCTGCTGGCCGCGCAGGCCGCGGACGCCTACCCCCTGCTGGCCGTGGTGCCGAACGTCGTCAAGGCGAACTGGGCCCACGAGGCCGAGCTGTGGACCCCGGGCCACCCGGCCACCGTCGTGCATGGCGACGGCCACACCATGGACGGCTTCGCCGACATCGTGGTGGTCAACTACGAAGTGCTCGACCGTCATGTCGGATGGCTCGGGGACCTCGGGTTCAAGGGCATGGTCGTCGACGAGGCGCACTTCATCAAGAACAAGTCGTCCCAGCGCTCCCAGCACGTCCTGCAGCTCTCGGAGCGCATCCGTGCCCGCACCATGCGCCCGCTCCTGATGGCGCTCACCGGCACCCCGCTGATCAACGACATCGAGGACTTCAGAGCGATCTGGCAGTTCCTCGGCTGGATCGACGAGAAGAAGCCGCGGGCCGAGCTGATGGCGTCCCTCGACGAGACCGGCCTGACGCCAGCCGACTCGGGCTTCTACGCCGCCGCCCGCGCGAGCGTCATCGACCTCGGCATCGTGCGGCGCCGCAAGGTCGACGTCGCCTCCGACATCCCGGACCGGCGCATCGCCGACCTGCCGGTCGAGCTCGACGACGAGGCCGGCCGCTCGATCCGGGCCGCCGAGCAGGAGCTGGCCCGGCGGCTGGTGTCGCGGTACGAGATGGCGCTCGCGACGCGGACCTCCGGCGCGACGGTCGAGGGGATCGACCACGACCTCGTGCGCAGGGTCGCGGGCTGGGAGCGCGAGGAGGCGGCCAAGGCCAAGGCCGGCGAGAACGTCTTCGGCGTGATGCGGCGCATCGGGCAGGCCAAGGCCGGTCTCGCCGCCGACTACGCGGCCCAGCTGGCGCGCAGCGTGGGCAAGGTCGTCTTCTTCGCCAAGCACGTCGACGTGATGGACGCGGCCGAGGAGACCTTCGCCAGGCGCGGCCTGCGCTACGCGTCGATCCGGGGCGACCAGACGCCGAAGGTGCGCCAGAAGAACATCGACGCGTTCGTGGGCGACCCCGAGGTCGCCGTCGTCGTCTGCTCCCTGACCGCAGCCGGTGTGGGGCTCAACCTGCAGGTCGCGTCCAACGTCGTCCTGGCCGAGCTCTCCTGGACCGACGCGGAGCAGACGCAGGCGATCGACCGCGTGCACCGCATCGGCCAGGGGGACCCCGTCACGGCGTGGCGCATCATCGCCGCGCAGACCATCGACGGGAAGATCGCCCAGCTCATCGACAGCAAGGCCGGCCTCGCCGCGCGGGCCCTCGACGGGTCGGACGAGGAGGTCTCGTCGTCGGCGGACGTGCAGCTCGAGGCGCTCGTTGCGCTGTTGACCGACGCGCTGTCGACGTCTGGCTAGGGCGCGCGCCACGCCACCGGCCCCGTCCGCCACGATGGCGGGCGGACCCGCCAAGCCGGGACCATCGGCCCGTGACCAGCCGGACCGGCCTGCCTACCGTGGGCGGCGTGGTCACCAGTAGCAGCGGTTCGGGGGCGCTGTCGGTCGAGGTCACGGTGCGCGGTGACGTGTCCCCGGGCGCGGTCGACTACGCGCGCAGCAAGGTGGCGCACGTGGCGAGGTACGCGCACGAGCCTGTCCTCGGCGCGCACGTCGTCCTGACGGTGGCACCGGACCCGGCGGTGGAGCGGCACGCGCGGGCGGAGGCGTCCCTGGACGTGAACGGGACCCTCCTGCGCGCCCACGCCCTGGCCTCCGACATGCTCTCCGCGGTGGACCTGCTCGAGGCACGGCTGCAGCGGAACGTGGCCCAGCACGACGACCGGGCCCGGACCCGGCACCGCTGGATCGGCGTGGCCACCGGGCACGAGTGGCGCCATGGGGACCTGCCGTCCCGGCGCGAGGACCACTACCCGAGGCGGCCCGAGGAGCGCGAGGTCGTCCGGCGCAAGACGTTCGCTCTGGAGCCCATGACCCCGGACGAGGCCGCGTTCGACATGGACCTGCTCGGGCACACCTTCTACCTCTTCACGGACCTGCAGACCGGCCGGGAGGCGGTCGTCTTCCGCGACGGGGAGGGCGGGTTCGCGACCCAGGGTGAGCAGGTGCCCTACAGCGCGACCACCCTGGTGGAGACGGCCGCGTCGGCGCCGACACTCACCGAGCCCGAGGCGATCGACCGGCTCAACCTCAGTGGGGAGCCCTTCCTCTTCCACCTCGACCCGGACACCCGGCGCGGGCGCGTCCTCTACCTGCGCTACGACGGCCACTACGGGCTCATCACCGCCGCCGGCCGCTAGGGAGGCACCTCGCACGCGGCCTCCACCCGGCATCATCCGGCAAACGGGTCTTGACCGGGTCACCGCGCCGTCGGCTAGCGTCGCGGGGGAGGAAGGGTGCGTGCGCCATGGGGATGGTCTCTCCTGTGCGACGGTGGTCCGTGACACCGTCAGGCCCGGGAAGGGCGCGCCTCCTGCGCGCAGCGGCCGCCGGCCTGCTGCTCGTGGCCGCTGGCGCGTGCACGGCTGTCACCAGCGCCAGCACCGCGACGCCCACGCCCACTGCCGCCGACGCGGCGGCCACCACGACGTCGGTGGTGCAGGTCGCGACGACGGGCTCCGATGCCACTGGTGACGGCTCCGCGGCACGCCCCTACCGCACGGTCCAGCGGGCCGTCGACCGGGCGCCCGAGGGCAGCAGGGTCGTCGTCGCCGCAGGCACGTACCCCGGATTCGCGGTCACCCGGGACGGGCTGACCGTTGCCGCGGCCGCCGGGGCGAAGGTCCTCATCCGCGGCACGGGCCACGACATCGTCGCCTTCGACGGCGTCGTCGGCGGGGGCCTCGAGCGCCTCGACATCGCGGGGAGCGCGCAACGCTACGGCTCCGCGGTCAAGGTCGACGGGAGCCGTGGTGTGCGCGTGGTCGACTCCTCCGTGCACGACGGCCTCACCTTCGGCATCACCGTGGTGCGCAGCTCCGGCGTGCTGCTGCAGGGCAACGACGTCTTCGGTCACGCGGCCGGCATCGAGGAGCGCTTCGCCAGCGACCTGGTCATCCGCGGCAACCGGATCCACCACAACCTCAAGCGGGTCGACAGCGGGCGCGGCTTCGAGGGCATCAACTTCTACAAGTCGACCGGCACGGTGACGGTGGAGGGGAACCGCCTCTGGGACAACCTCACCCACTTCGAGGTCTACGGCGCGAGCAACCTGGTCATCCGCGACAACGTCACGTCCAACGGCCAGGTCATGGAGACCGGTACGACGTCCAGGCTGCCGTGCGCGCACAACGTGTTCGTGCGCAACGTCGCGTTCCGCGGCACCCGGCCCAGCAGCGGGATGATCCTGCGGTGCGCCAGTGACAACCTCATCGCGCACAACACCTTCGACGGCTTCGACACCTTCGCCCTCGACGTCGTCGACGGCACCAAGGGGGTCGCCTACGGCGGTTCGGTCGAGCGCCTGCGGATCCTGAACAACGTGATCACCGGCGGTCGCGCCTTCAGCATCGACAGCACGCTGCCCGACTCCGTCGTCATCGACTTCAACCTCGTCCACAACGTCGGGTCCACGGCGAGGTACGGGAGGTACCTCGCCTACGTCGCGGGCCACGGCAACACCCAGAGCCTGGCCGAGATGGCGTCCTGGACGGGTCAGCAGCGGCACGGCCTCTTCGCCGACCCCCGCTACGTGTCACGGGGGACGCGCGACTACCGGCTCTCCCAGGGCTCGCCGGCGATCGACCGCGGCATGAGGGGACTCGAGCCGTACCTCGGTGCCGCGCCGGACCTGGGCAGGTACGAGACCCGTTGAGCCGCGCCGGTGGTCGTCCTGCGTCAAAAGGATGAGTTGCGGCCGCAGGCCGTGCCCCACAATCGGTGCAGCGCGGGGGTGTGCCCGCGGACGAGGGCGGGGGGTCGCATGCACGCGGAGCGGGGGCTGTCGGCTCCACACGGCACGACGCTGGTCGACCTCGTCGTCGGCCGGGCGCGCGCCCGGGAGCTCGTCCAGCAGGCGGCGGCCTGGCCGCACCGGGTGCTGACCGAGCGCCAGCGGTGCGACCTCGAGCTCCTCGCCAGTGGGGCGTTCTCGCCGCTGACGGGCTTCATGGGCCAGGACGACCACACCCGGGTCTGTCGGGAGATGCGGCTCTCAGACGGCACGCTCTGGCCGATGCCGATCACCCTCGACGTCGACGACCAGACCCTGCGCAACGCCGAGGCGAGCGGCCACCTGGCCCTGCGCGACCAGCAGGGACGCCTGCTGGCGGTGTTGGAACCCCGCGGCGCCTGGCGCGTCGACCCGGTGTTCGAGGCGGAGGCGGTGTTCGGTACGAGCGACACCGCCCACCCCAGCGTCAACCACCTCCTGCACCGCACCCACCGCTGGTACGTCACCGGGCGGCTCGAGGTGCTGCCCCGTGCGGTCGAGGTGGCCGGGCGGGAGGGACACGACCTGCGGTTCACGCCGGCCTCCCTCCGCCGGCACTTCGACGAGCTGGGCGTCCGCCGCGTCGTCGCGTTCAACACCCGCAACCCGATGCACCGGGCCCACCAGGAGCTCACGCTGCGCGCCGCACGGGAGACCGGGGCCCACCTGCTGGTCCAGCCGGTCGTCGGCCCCACGAAGCCGGGCGACATCGACGTCGAGACCCGGGTCGCGTGCTACCGACGGCTCATGCCCAGCTACCCCTTCGGCGGGGTGACGCTGGCGCTCCTGCCACTCGCCATGCGCATGGGGGGTCCACGAGAGGCGCTGTGGCACGCCATCATCCGCCAGAACTTCGGTGTCACCCACATGATCGTCGGCCGGGACCACGCCGGGCCGGGCCTGGACAGCCGCGGGCGGCCCTTCTACCACCCGTATGCCGCGCAGGAGCTCGTGCGCCAGCACCAGCACGAGCTGGAGGTGAGCATGGTGGCGTTCCCCCAGCTGGGGTACGTCGAGTCGACCGACAGCTACGAGCCGGTGGACCAGGTCCCGCCAGGGACCCTGGTCAGGAGCATCTCGGGGACCGAGGTGAGGGAGCGGCTCGCCCGGGGCGAGTCCCTGCCGGAGTGGTTCACGCCGCCGGCGGTGGCCGAGGTGCTGCGACGGCGCTTCCCGCCGCTCCCGCTGGCGGCCGGCTGAGGGCGGTTGTCGGCCACCGTGCCCCCGAGTAGCGTCGAGGGGAGCGGCACAGGGAGGTGATCCCGTGAGAGCCCTCCTCAGGGACCTGGTCGAGGCCGGCAGGTTCACCAGGGTGGCGCCGTACCAGCGCCTTGCCTACGTGTGCGGCGCGGTGCTGGTGGCCAGCGGCCTGTTCCACGCCGGCGTGTACCTGGTGGACGGTGGGCCGTGGCAGGGCCCGATCTCCTGGCGGAAGCCGGTGGTCTTCGGGCTGTCCTTCGGGATCACCCTGGCCACGGTCGCCTGGATCGTCGGTTGGCTTCGCATGGGACGGCTCGCCGGCTGGCTCCTCCTCGGGACGCTGTCGGTCGCGTCGGTCGGCGAGGTCCTCCTCATCTCGATGCAGAGGTGGCGTGGGGTCGAGTCGCACTTCAACGAGGACACCGCCTTCGACGCCGCGGTGTTCTCCGCCATGGGGACGCTGGTGTCCTTCGTGGGCCTCGCCACCCTCGTCATCGCCCTCTGGTCCCTGGTCCGGATCGAGGCTCCCGCCAGCCTCGCCCTCGCGATCCGCGCCGGCCTGGTGCTCATGTTGGTGAGCCAGGGCGTCGGCGTGCAGATGATCGCGGAGGGAGGGAACACCTTCGGCGCCGCCGGCGCCCTGAAGCTGCCGCACGCCGTGACGCTGCACGCGGTGCAGGTGCTGCCCGCCCTGGCACTGGTCCTCGGGCTCACGTCGGCGCCGGAGCGGCAGCGGACGAGGCTCGTGACCGCCGCCATCGGCGGGTACGGCCTCCTCGTCGCCGCCACGCTGGTGCAGACGTACAGCGGGCGCGCGCCCTCGGACCCGGCGCCGGCGTCGGTGGTGCTGGCCGTCGGGGGCCTGGCCGTCCTGGCGGCCGCCTGGTGGATCGC